>WFYH01000197.1 GCA_015490215.1 Aquificaceae bacterium | reverse complement strand
GAAGGAGAGAGATAGAGGTTTGCAAGCGATACGGTTATCCCCTTTCGGTCGTGCTCTTTGATATTGACAACTTCAAACAGATCAACGACCGCTTTGGCCACAGGATGGGAGACTTGGTTTTGAAAAAGTTTGCAAGCGTTCTGAAAACTTCACTAAGATCCACCGACATTCCCTGCAGATACGGCGGAGAAGAATTTGTAGTTTTGATGCCCCATACCTACCCTGAGGAAGCGGTAAAGGCAGCGGACAGGGTAAGGATGCGTTTTTCCCAAAAACCTATAAACCTTGAAGGACATCTCGTCAGGGTTACTGTCAGCGGAGGGGTTGCGGGTTGTTGCAGTGAGGAGTGTTCTTTGGAAGATCTTTTAGAAAAAGCGGATAAGGCAATGTATGAAGCTAAGAGGTTGGGAAAAAACAGGATCGTCATATACACCAAAGAGTGCGCCCGCTGAGGTAAACTCTCTATAGATGCTTACACCTTCAGAGCGAAAGGTAATCTACGGTATAACCTTCGCGGTCGTAGTCCGTATGCTGGGACTCTTTTTGCTCCTTCCCGTAATAGCGCCTTACGTGAGAAAGCTCGAGGGTAGCACCCCTATGCTCACAGGCTTGGCTGTAGGCGCCTACGGTCTGACACAGGCCTTGCTTCAGATACCTTTCGGATACCTGTCGGACAAAATAGGAAGAAAGCCAGTTATAGTCGGCGGGTTCTTAGCTTACATCTTCGGCAGTCTTATGGGTGCTTTCGCGGGAAACATATGGTTTATGATCCTCGCGCGGTTTGTCCAAGGGGCTGGAGCGATATCCTCCTCCGCGGTAGCACTCGCAGCGGATCTAATAAGGGAGGAGGTAAGAACGAGAGCCTTCGCTCAAATCGGTGCTTCTATAGGCCTCACCTTTGCCCTGAGTTTGGTAATAGCTCCTTATTTGGGTGGGACCTTCGGGGTTCCTTTCATATTTCTTGCTACCGCGTTCCTTTCTTTTCTGGCAATGCTTTATATAGCCTTCTTTATAAAAGAGCCTGTTAAAAAAGAACAAAATACAAAGGGATCCTTCGGAGAAATTCTAAAAAACAAGAAGATCCTTTCCATAAACCTTTCCGTAGCCCTCCTGCATGCTCTTTTGGTGGCTCTCTTTACCTTCGTGCCTGTAAATCTTGTGGAGAATTTCTCTTTTCCTAAGCAAGAACATTGGAAGATATACCTTCCCATAATTTTGATCTCAATTGCTTTGATGGTTCCCTCAACTATATTGGCGGAAAAGAGGGGAAAGATAAAGGAGGTAATGTTCTTAGGGGTTTTGCTGGTGGGATTGAGCTTTCCTTTCTTGATCATTCAAGACTTGAAAAGCATTTTTCTATGTCTTCTCCTTTACTTTATAGGTTTTCACTTCTTGGAGCCTGTGCTTCCTTCTTTACTTACAAAACTTGCGGGAGAAAACTTGAGGGGTTTCGCGGTAGGGGTATACAACACGAGTCAGTTTTCGGGAGCTTTCCTCGGAGGTTTGATCGGCGGGTTAGCCCTGAAAAAGGGTGTTTGGTTCTTGTCGGTTGTGGGAACAGGTCTGAGCTTGGTTTGGCTGGCTATCCTTTGGTTTTCCTTTAGGGACAGTTAAACTTTTCTTTAAGTTTTTGAGCAACGTAAGGGTGAACGAAACCCTCTAAATTCCCACAGTAGGAGGCAACATCTCTGACTATGGTAGAACTTATGTGTATGTATTCCTGAGAGGGCATCATAAAGACCGTTTCTACCCCCGCGAGCTTCAAGTTCGTGAGGGCTATTTGAAGTTCGTATTCAAAATCGGTAAAGAGCCTGACGCCCCTCACAACTATATCAACTCCCTCCTTTTTCATAAACTCCACGAGCAGAGAGTTAAAAGGTTTAACTTCGACTCTATCTCCCAAAGGTTTTACCATCTCACGGAACATGTCGACTCGCTCGTCCACGTTGAAAAGTAGGCTCTTTCTGGGATTTTCCGCAACCGCTATTATGACCTTGTCAAATAGCTTTAAACTCCTCTTTACTATGTCCAGATGGCCCAGATGAGGCGGATCGAAGGTCCCGGGATACACCGCCCGTCTCAACCCTCTTTCCTCCAAAAGGATAAAACCGTGTCACCGTATTTTCTCTCTTCTTGAGCTTCGAAGGATACCTTTTTAAAGTGCTCCAAGATGAAGACTCCTCCTTCATCCAAAACCTTTAGTGCTTCCCTTATCAGATCCTCGTAGCGATCGAAGTTGTAAGGAGGATCCGCGAAAATAATGTGCGCTTTTCCTTTGAATCTTCTCAGGAACTCCACCGCATCCGCTTTGACGACCTTCGAAGTGGTTTTCTTTTTTATATCTTGAACCCTCTTGGGATTTTTCTCCACAAATATTACCCTTGCACCCCTTCTTTGGGCCTCTAAACCTATTTGACCCGTTCCCGCAAAGAGGTCCAAGAAAATGAGACCGCTTATGTCCCCAAGTATGTTAAAGAGAGCGTTCTTTACAAGGGACGGGGTGGGCCTCAAAGCAGGATCTCTTCTTGTTTTTTTCATCCTCTCAGATTATACTGTATACTTGCCCTTAAACCTTTCTGTGAGGTGATTTGTCATGAGGTCCTATCGCTTGGAACACCTCTTTAAAAACTTTTCAAGGGAGGACAGGAAATGGCAAAAACCCTCGGACTGCATATCTTAGCGGACCTTTACGGTGTTGATCCCGCCCTCATAGACAGGGCGGAGGATATAAGGGACCTCTTGGAGGGAGCGGTCCAAGAGGCTAACCTCACAAAAATATCTTCTCACTACCACCAGTTCCAACCTCACGGAGCCACGGGGGTTGTCCTTCTTGCGGAGTCTCACATATCAATCCACACGTGGCCCGAACACGGCCTTGCCACGGTAGACGTATACACCTGCGGAGACCCCTCTAAAGCTTACAAGGCCATGGACTACATCATCAACGTTCTCAAACCCAAGAGGGTGGACAAGCAGGTTTTCGAGCGAGGTCTTGTTGAAAGTAGTGAGCAGTCCGAGGAAATTCAAACACTCCTGACGGGGGTCCGTTGAGGGATCCCCTCCCTACTTAAATCCCCTCTGTGCCTTATATTATATTCTTACTCTTTTCCAGAGGGGTGTAAGGTATGGAACTTCTTGAGAAGGATGCCTGCGGTGTAGGTTTCGTTTGTGACGTTAAAGGTAGAGCTTCCCACGAAATAGTCAGGCTCGGCGTTGAAGCGGTTAAAAATCTAACCCACAGGGGAGCCATAGGAGGGGACGGAAAAACCGGAGACGGTGCGGGAGTTTTAACATACATACCTAAAAAGTTCTTTGAAAAGATTCTGAAAGACTTAGGCAAAGAAGTTTCCAGCTTAGATAACTTAGCGGTAGGTGTCTTCTTCCTCTATGAAGACCTTGAGGACAAGGTTGTTGCGGAGTTTATAAAGGAAGGGATAAAGGTAATCGGCTGGAGGGACGTTCCCATAAACACGGACGCGGTTGGGGAATCCGCTCTGAAAGTTATGCCCAAGATAAAACAGCTTCTCCTTGATATGGAGGGAATCCCCGAAGACCAGAGGGAGGTAAAGCTCTACTTTGTGAGAAAAAAACTTGAGCAGAAGTTCGGGGAGGAAAAGGTTTACGTTCCCTCCCTTTCTACCAAGACCATAGTCTACAAGGGTATGCTCGTTGCTCCCCAGCTGGACAGGTTCTACCCGGATCTGACCGATCCGGACTTTGAGTCTGCTGTCTGCATGTTCCACCAGAGGTATTCCACCAACACCCTTCCCAACTGGAGACTCGCCCAGCCTTTGAGACTTTTGGCTCACAACGGTGAGATAAATACCCTTCAAGGAAACAGAAACTGGATGGTCGCTCTTCAGCACGAACTTGAGCACGAGGTCCTTCAGGGAAGGGAAGAACTTATAAAGCCCTTGGTTCTTTATGAGGAGAGTGATTCTGCTTCTTTGGATAAGGTCTTTGAGCTTCTGTGTTTGGTGGGCTTTTCACCCGAACACGCCATAAACATGCTAATACCTCCTGCTTGGGAGCACGTCCCTGAACTCTCCGAAGAGGTAAAAGCCTTCTTTGAGTATCAGTCCCTTTTGATGAAACCTTGGGACGGACCTGCGGCGATCGCCTTCGTTTGGGGCAACAAAGTAGGAGCCCACTTGGACAGGAACGGTCTCAGACCCGCCCGCTACGTGATAACCGAGGACGGGCTTGTGGTCTTGGGGTCCGAAGTGGGAATGGTAGATCTTTCGGGGAGGAAGATAAAGGAAAAGGGAAGGCTCGGACCCGGAGATACGATCCTCGTAGACCTTGAGAAAGGAGAGGTAAAGAAAACCCAAGAGATACTTGAAGAACTTGCTTCTCAGAAACCTTATAAGAAGTGGCTTGATCAATTCTTGGTGCGCCTATCAAAACTGACTGAGGGACAAGAGATAGGAGAGCCTAAAGAAGATCCTGAAAGAATAAGAAAGCAAATAGCTTTCGGCTGGACGGAGGAGGAGATAAAGAACGTCATCACCCCTATGGCTACCACCGCAAAGGAGCCTACCTTCTCCATGGGAGACGACACGCCCCTCCCTCCCCTTTCGGAAAAGCCAAAGCTCCTCTTCAGATACTTCAAGCAGAGGTTTGCCCAAGTTACCAACCCTCCCATAGACCCAATAAGGGAAAGGCTGGTTATGTCTTTGAAGATGAACCTCGGCTACAAGAGAAACTTCCTAAAGGAGACGCCCCACCACGCTAAGCGCCTTCAGATAGACTCCCCCATTTTGCTGGATTACCAGCTTAAGGCAATAGAAGAGCAGAAAGACTTTAAGGTTATAAGGCTCCCGATCTGCTATCCCAAGGAGAGGAGTTACAACATCGTTGAGTTTCAGGACATGTGCGGTGAGAGGAGGGTCTCAGAACTCATAATGGACGCCCTCTACGAAGAGATACCCATAAACGACATGCTAATCGGCATAGAGACCCTCCAAAAGAGGGTGGAAGAAGCGGTAAAGGAAGGCTACGAGATAATAATCCTTTCGGACAGATACATAAACAAGCACAGGGTAGCCATACCGAGCCTTCTGGCGGTTTCCGCCTGTGTGAAGCACCTTTCTAAGCTCGGGCTCTCCACGAGGGTCTCTTTCATCGTTGAGACGGGAGAAGCCAGAGACACACACCAGATAGCCTGCCTTATAGGCTACGGAGCGAGTGCGGTATACCCATACCTGGCTTACGAGACCATAAAGGAACTTTGCGACAGCGGAAAGATAGACATCCCCTACGAGAAGGCGGTTCTCAACTACAAGAAAGCTTTAGAGGACGGGCTTTTAAAGATCATGTCCAAGATGGGTATTTCCACCCTCAACTCCTATCAGGGTGCCCAGATCTTTGATACTGTCTGTCTCAACAAGGATTTCGTAGATAAGTTCTTCACCGGAACCCCCGTTACCTTGGAGGCGGACGGAATTGAGGAGATAGAGCTTTCTACTCTGACGCGCCACAACATGGCTTACGAGACCGAAGAACCCAAGCTTGACTACGGGGGGGACATGCGCTTTAGAAAGGGAGGGGAGTACCACGCTTGGTCGCCTCACGTTGTAAGAGCACTTCACAGGTTCCTTGACACGAAAGACTACGAAGACTACAAGAAGTTCTCAGAACTTGCCAATTCTCAGCACCCTACCTTCATAAGGCACCTCCTCACCTACAAAAAAGCGGAAAAGCCCATTCCCATAGAGGAGGTGGAACCAGAAGAAGAGATCCTGAAGCGCTTCGTCACGGGTGGTATGTCCCTCGGAGCCCTTTCGCCGGAAGCCCACGAAGTTATAGCGGAAGCCTGCAACAGGCTCGGAATGAGGTCCAACTCTGGCGAGGGCGGAGAGGATCCGAAAAGATACTGGACCATAAAGAACTCAGCTATAAAGCAGGTGGCAAGCGGACGCTTCGGGGTCACTCCTACCTACCTTGCGAGTGCTAAAGACATTGAGATAAAGATAGCCCAAGGGGCGAAACCCGGGGAAGGCGGACAGCTCCCCGGACACAAGGTGAACGAATACATCGCAAAACTAAGACACTCCCAGCCCGGAGTCTCTTTGATATCTCCTCCTCCCCACCACGACATCTACTCAATAGAAGACCTTGCCCAGCTCATCCACGACCTCAAGCAGGCAAATCCCAACGCAAAGGTATGTGTGAAACTCGTTGCAGAGCACGGAGTGGGAACCATAGCAGCGGGGGTAGCCAAGGCTTACGCTGACATAGTTCAGATAAGCGGTGCGGAAGGAGGAACGGGAGCTTCCCCCTACTCATCCATAAAGAACGCAGGCAACTACTGGGAAATAGGACTTATGGAAACCCAAAGGGTTTTGATGGAGAACAACCTGCGTGACAAGATAAGGGTCAGGATTGACGGAGGACTCAGAACCGGAAAAGACGTGATAATCGGTGCGCTCCTCGGTGCTGAGGAGTTTGGATTCGGAACAGCTGCGATGATAGCGGAAGGCTGTGTTATGGCAAGGGCTTGCCACCTTAACACCTGTCCCACCGGGGTTGCCACCCAAGATCCCAAGTATAGGGCAAAGTTCAAAGGTAAAGTTGAAAACGTTATGGCTTACTTCAGGGCAGTCGCAAGGGAAGTAAGAGAAATCCTCGCTGAGATGGGATTCAGAAGCCTTGACGAGATAATCGGTAGAACCGACCTCATAGAGGTGGTTCGCTACGACGAGTATCCCGGATCCAAGAGAATTAAGGTAGAAGCCCTACTTGAGAGCTATCCAGAAGACAAACCCAGAAGGTGCCTTGTGGAACGCAACGACAACCCCGCACCCAACTACAACGACGAGATCCTCAAAGATGTTCTCCCCTATATAGAGAAGGGTCAGCCCTTTGAGAAGGAGTATCCCATAAGGAACATCCACAGGACGATCCCCACCAAGATCAACTACTACATTGCGGTCAAATACAGGGACGAAGGTCTCCCAGAGGACACAATAAAGCTTACCTTTAGAGGAACAGCGGGTCAGAGCTTTGGAGCTTTCAACCACAGGGGAG
>WFYH01000196.1 GCA_015490215.1 Aquificaceae bacterium | reverse complement strand
CCTGACCATACCCGTAAAGGACGAAGTAGGGGGATTTGTAAAGCTGGTCATTGTGCTCACCGAAGGTGTTAGGTTCTTGGCTGGAACCAGAGAGGGTGAGCTTGCTTACATTTATTACCCGAAGGGGGAAGAAGAGCTTGTTCAAAAGGCGAAAGATATAGCCTTCAGCTTCCTGAATTCTCCCGCAGGGCTTGACTTTGTAATAGGTCTTGAGGGAGAGGTTACCCTCGTCCGTCAGGGCATTGAGGAAAAGATAGAAAAGGGGAAATACCTTTTGGTCTCCCAAGGGGGTAAGGTGAAACTCTTTTCCTGGGACGGGGACAGGAAATCTGAATTTCTGAAGGTTTTGGAAGAAGGCACAGCGGAGCTTGAACCCGCCCAAAAGTCTATAAGGGTAAAGGTGGAAAGACAGAAGTTAGAGGAAAGGATCAAAAAGCAGGTAAGGTTTGTGCCCGAGCACTGGAAGAAGTTCTATCTGGACTGGATGTATAACCTCAGGGACTGGTGTATTTCCCGCCAGATATGGTGGGGGCATAGGATTCCCGTATGGTATTGTGAGGACTGTGGTCACGTTAACGTATACACGGACGATGACTTTGACAGAGCCTACGATAAGATCATCTTCAACCTGATAGCGGACGGGAAGATAGAAGAGGAGTTTACTCCCGAGGAGATTGAAAGGATACTCCATTCTCCTAACTTCGTCCACCCCGAGATGACCGTCCTTGACTTTTACAAGAAGTTCGTCTTCCACCGCTACCACTCCACCGAGATGGATGCCAACTCCCTGAGGCTCTTCTTTACCCAAGAAGCCAACCCCATGGCTATGCTAACTCTAGGAATCTCCACTAAAGGGCTATACAGGTATGACCCCAAAACCAAAAAGTGGAGGATGGTTCTCCGCTGTAAGAAGTGTTCTTCGGAAAACCTCAGGCGTGAGGAAGACGTCCTTGACACTTGGTTTTCTTCCGCCCTTTGGCCCTTCGGGGTCTTCGGGTGGCCCGAAAACACGGAAGATCTGAGGAACCTCTACCCTACGGATTTGCTCGTTACGGGCTTTGACATCATCTTCTTCTGGGTTGCACGCATGATAATGATGGGAACCTACTTTATGAGGGACATTCCCTTTCACGACGTATACGTTCACGCCCTCGTTCGTGACGAAAAGGGTCAAAAGATGTCAAAAACCAAGGGTAACGTAATAGACCCCCTTGACATAATAGACAGATACGGAGCGGACGCCCTGCGCTTTACCTTGGCTGCGCTGACCGTTCAGGGAAGGGATATAAAGCTTTCCGAAAAGAGATTTGAAGGATACAAGCACTTCGCCAACAAGATCTGGAACGCCGCCCGCTATGTTCTGATGAACACCCCCGATGACTTTGCCACCATACTTCCCTACATGGAGCCCCTTCGGGACGAAGACAAGTGGATACTCACACGCCTGAACGAAACCGCCAAAAAGGTGGACGAAGCCCTTAGCGAATACGACTTTTCAAAGGCGGCTCAGGCGATATACGACTTCTTCTGGACGGACTTCTGCGACTGGTATATAGAGTTTTCCAAGGAAAGGGTCTACAAGCAGGCTCAAAATGAGGAGGAAGAGGCTAAGGTTCTTTCCCAAAAGGCTACCGCCCTCTACATTCTCAACTACGTCCTTGAAAAGGCTCTGAGAATCCTCCACCCCTTTATGCCCTTCATAACCGAAGAGCTGTGGCACAAACTTCCTTCCAGCGACGGGGAGAGCATATCCCTCAAGGAGTTCCCCTCTCCAAAACAGGAAGAGATCTTCCCCCAAGAGACAAAGAGGATAGAAAGGCTCAGGGAGATAATAAGTGCGGTAAGGTCTCTGAGATCCGACCTCCAGATAGAACCTTCCAAGAGGCTGAAAGCCTACTACAGAGCGGAGGAAGGCTTTTCTAAGGAGGTGATTGAAACCTTCAAACAGCACGTCCTCGGACTTGCAAGGCTTGAGAGCTTTGAAGAGGTAAAGGAAAGACCCCAAAACACCGTAGCAACCTTTTCTGGAGACGTAGAGATATTCCTCTCGGTGGAGGGTCATGTGGACATACAAAAGCTCCGCACCTCCTACCTGAAAAAGAAGGAAAAGCTTCTTTACGAACTGGAAAGGGTAAAAAGAAAACTCTCCAACGAAAACTTCCTGAAAAAGGCACCTCCCGAGGTGGTGGAAAAGGAAAAGAAAATAAAACAGGAGCTTGAAGAGTCCCTTGCGAAAGTGGAAAGGATACTCAGCCTCTTGGAAGTTAGCGGTT
>WFYH01000195.1 GCA_015490215.1 Aquificaceae bacterium | reverse complement strand
TCCCTGTTCAAGCCCAACGTCCTTTCAACTCCACACGGCAGATTAGGAACCCCAAACGAGCCGTTTAATAATATAAGTCAAGTCAAGGACTTATGCAACACACTGTTTCGGGAAATGAAGTTAATTTCCGAAAGTCGCCGGTTTTGCAAAGGGGGTTGAAAATTACGCTGCTCAAATCCTTGTAAATCAAAAGGCTCGTTGAGGTATCATCAAAACATCAAAACATCAAAGCATTTTGATGCACTCAAAATTTCCACAACCCTATTCAGTTGCCAAGGAGCCGGCGGGCCCTTGCGTCCCGCTAAGTTTTTAAACAGTATAGCATACCTACTACTCTTCTATAATTTTAAACTTAAGCGGAGGTTAGGGGCTATGAAAAAAGCATTGGCTGTTGACGATTCGGCAACTATGCGAAACCTCGTTAAGATCGCCCTTGAGGGAGCAGGCTTTAGCGTTGACACCGCGGAGAACGGTCAGCAGGCGCTTGAGCTTGCCAGAAAGAACGACTACGACATAGTCATAAGCGACATTAATATGCCTATTATGGACGGGCTTCAGTTTCTGAGGGAGTTCAGGAGCTTTAATAGAAGAACGCCTGTTTTGATGCTCACTACGGAAACTGAAGCCGCAAAGAAAGAGGAAGCCAAAAGGCTTGGAGCAACGGGATGGATAGTTAAACCCTTCAAGCCTGAGGATCTCGTTAAGGTGGTGAGAAGGGTGGTCAGATGAAATACCTGATTAAGTTCCGCCTTGGGAAGAGCGTATTTGAGAGGGCTATAGACCCGAGGTTTTATATTGAAGATCTCAAGGAGATCGGGAAGGTAGAGGTAAACATAATCAAGGAAAACATCCCTGAGCCGGACGAAGAACCCACCGACGAGCACCGCTTTGAGGCGGACGTATACCTTGAAACCGACAGGCCTAAGGAGGAGATCCTTGAAATCTTGGAGTTTATCTTGGAAGACGGCGTAGAGGTTGTGCCCTTGGAAGAGGGAGAGGAAGAAAAAGAAAAGGAGGAAAAAAGGGAAGAGGAACCCCAGAAGCTGGAAGTTCCCGAGTCTTTGCTTGAAAACTACAAGTTAGAGACCGAGGAGATACTCACACGTCTTAGGGCATCCCTTGAGGAACTTGAGCAAAACCCCGGGAGCGTGGAGCTTATAAACGAGGTTTTCAGGAGCTTCCACACGCTCAAGGGGAATACGGGGCTGATACTCTCCTACGGAGAGGAGCCAAACCTTCGCTACATCCACGATATAACCCACAAGGCGGAAACGGTTCTGCAAAAAGCCAGAGACAGCGGTATAGGTCTATCTCAAAGACAGGTGGAAATCCTCCAAGAGCTTGTGGACAGGATTGACGACTTATTTTTAGCTTTCACGGAAGGAAAAGAGGAAAGTGCAGAGGACGTTTACGACCTTTTGGAAGAGCTGGGCGGGGCGGTTGAAGAAAAGAAAAAGATAGTCAGCGGTGAGGGTGTGCCCGCCGACATTTCCGCCCTGCTCAACGTTGCCTCCCAATATATACCCGTCTACAGGGAACTTTGCTCAAAGGAGAGCCTTACCGAAGAGGAAGAGGACTTTTTCAGAAGGTCTCTTCTTACCCTTTACAAGCTCACTAAGGAGCTGGGCTTTGAGGATCTGAACAGGAAGGTTAAAGATCTTCAAAACTCTTTCGGAAACATAGACTTTAGAGAGTTCTGCCAGCACCTTGAGGAATTGGCAAACGACCTTCAAAAGCTAGTAGAGGAAGCTAAAAAGAAAGAAGAAAAGAAGGAAGAGAAAAAGGAGGAAAAGAAAACCTTTGACACCTCCAAATACGTGACCAGAACCAACTACCTGAAGATAGAGGAAAGCGTAGTCAGAGACCTTATGGACATAGTGGGAGAGCTTTCTGTCTTTAAGGAGTGGATATACCTGTTTGCCAACAAGCTCCAGAAGGTTTACGGGGCGGTGGACGCTGCTAAGGAGCTTAAGGACAACATACACCGCTTCAGAAGCCTTATGGAGAGTCTGCAGAGAACCGTTCTTGAGATGAGGATGGTTCCCGTTTCTACCCTCTTTGAAAGGTTTCCCAAGCTCGTGAGGGATCTCTCCCGTATGCTCGGCAAAAAGGTGAAGCTGACCATAGAGGGGGGAGACACCAAGCTTGACAAGGTAATAGTTGAAAAGATAGCAGAACCTATGATCCACCTGATAAGGAACGCCATAGACCACGGCATAGAGTCCCTTGAAGAGAGAAACGCCCTCGGCAAACCCCCCGAGGGTCAGATAACCATAAGGGCTTATCAGGAAGGCGGCTCGGTAATCATAGAGGTTTCCGACGACGGCAGAGGTATAGACGTTGAAAAGGTCAAGAAGAAAGCCCTTGAAAAGGGCATAGTCAGCCCCGAGGAACTTGAGCAAATGAGCGAGGAGGAGATAATTCAGCTCGTTTTCAGACCGGGCTTTTCCACCAAAGACCAAGCCACCGAGCTGTCGGGAAGGGGCGTGGGCATGGACGTGGTAGCAAATACGGTCCGTGAATTCGGCGGAGAGGTCTACCTGCAGACCCAGAGGGGTCTCGGGACAACCGTAAAGCTCATCCTGCCTCTTACCCTCGCCATAAGGAAGATACTCCTTGTGAAGATAGGCGATGTAACCTTTGGAGTTCCCGCAGAAGATGTAGGGGAGGTTATAAGGGTAAGCAGGGAGGACATAAAGACCCTGAAGGGGCTGAGGGTTGTATACCACAGGGGAAGGGTTCTTGAACTTGACTTTATAAACGAAAGGCTCGGAGTCCAGAGCCACGCCAACGGCACCGTTACACTCCTTGTAGATAACTTTCTGAAAAGGGGTGTAGTGGTGGACGAGGTTGTCAGCACCATAGACACCGTAGTGAAACCGATACCTTCCGTACTTGAAACCTCCGAAGAGATAAGCGGTATAACCATCTTGGGAGACGGGAGCATAGTTTACGTCCTTGAGGTTCTAAAGTAACCTCCTCCTATGAAAAAAAGGAAGCTAAGGAAAAAGTTTCTGAAGATAAAAAAGAGGAAGAGGGAACCCAAACTCGTAGAGATATACGAAAGAAAGTTCATAGAGGCTCTCAGGGAGCTGAGGATACCCCTGCTTATGCTCCACGGTGCCATAACTATCGGGACTCTGGGCTACATGATCCTCTCGGGAGGTGACTTTATAAACTCCTTCTACATGACCATAATAACCATAGGAACCATAGGCTTCGGAGAGATATCACCCGGAAGCGATACCCTATACGGGCGGATCTTCACCTCCTTCCTATCCCTTGCGGGCATAGGGGTTTTTACCACCTCCGTGACCGTAATAGTCAGGATATTTTTCAAGGAGGATATAATCAATCTCTACAGAGCTATAAAAATGCTTAAGGATATAGAAAAGCTGAAAGATCACTTTATTATCTGCGGTTACGATAAGACCTCCGCATGGCTTGCGGATGCCCTAAGAAAGAGGAAGATAGACTTCGTCGTCATAGAGGAAAGACCGGAAGCCCTGAAGTATCTTCATGAGCATAACATCAAATACTTCATTACGGAAAAACCTTATCAGAGGGGGGTTCTCCTCTCGGCGGGGATAAAAAACGCCAAAGGTATGGTGGTTAACCTCGGTGACGATGCCCAAAACATAGCGGTTATCGTTACCGCCCGCTTGCTCAGACCCAACAGGGAGGACTTTTATATCTTCTCCTTTGCTTCCACCGACGGAACCGCACAAAAACTTGAGGAACTAGGGGCAAACAAAGCCTTGGTTCCCAACAAGCTTTTGGCAACCCGCCTTGCCGCCTACATATTCCATACTGGTTCCGCCTTTATCTCCGATCTCTTTGACAAGATAGCCTTCGGCGAAGAGACGGACATAGACATATTTGAGATCAGAGTGGAAGAGGGTTCACCCCTTGCGGGGAAAAAGCTTAAGGATATAGACCTCAGGAAGGCTCTTAAGGTTACCGTTATAGCTATAAGGAAGGAGAGCGGGTATCTTGACGTTACCGTAACCGGAGAAACTGTTATAGAGGAAGGAGATACCCTGATAATCTTCGGAAGCCCCAAGAATTTGAGAAAGGCTCAGGAGGTTCTCCTCAAACAACCCCAAAGGCTATGGAGTTCGTAGTTGTAGGAAAGGTTATATCACCCTTTGGTATAAAAGGGGAGATAAAAGTTTTACCCATAGCACCCGAAGAGTTCGTTCTTTCTCTGCAAAGGATCTTCTTCAAGAAGAAAGGAGGGGACTATATACCCTTTGAGGTGGAAAGCACCCGTAGACATGGAAGCTTTGTTCTTTTAAAACTCAAAGCCTTTTCCACGCCCGAGGAAGTGGAGCAGTTCAAAGGAGCACACATATTCTTGCCTCGTGAAGAACTCCCTCCTCTTGGAGAGGACGAATTCTATTCCTTTGAGCTTGTAGGTATGGAGGTAATAACAGACAAGGGAAGAAAGCTGGGCAAAGTAGACCACCTTAAGGACTTCGGCGTTTACGACATGCTTATTCTTGAAGGGGAAAAAATAATGATCCCCTTCGTGAGCGACATAGTTCTAAACGTTGATAGAAAAAAGGGAATAATAACCGTAAAGGAAGATCTCATCTTGATTTAGCCGACTTACAGTGATCTTTCTTTTTCTTGACATGTTCATCAAAAAAGTGTATTCTTAATACATGATATGTGTCATGTGATATTTGTCAGTTACGGGAGGTGAAAAATGGGTCTCACGAGGAGAGACTTCGTAAAGGTCGGTGGTCTTTCTTTAGCGGCTTTATCCTCTCCTTCCTTTTCCCTGAAAGTCTTTGAGCCTGTTGTCAAGGTTGACAACCCCATCCTTCACTACCCCAACAGGAACTGGGAAAACCTCTATAGGGACATCTTCAAGTCCGAAGATACTTTTATATTCCTGTGTGCTCCCAACGACACCCACAACTGCCTCCTGAGGGCACACGTTAAAAACGGTGTTGTAACCAGAATAGAGCCGACCTACAGGTTCGGGGAAGCTACAGACCTCTACGGACTCAAGGCGAGCCACAGATGGGATCCGAGATGCTGTAACAAGGGTCTGTCCCTCATGAGGAGGTTCTACGGGGACAGACGTGTAAAAGGTCCTATGGTAAGGAAGGGATTTTACGAGTGGTATAAGGCAGGCTTTCCGAGGGACCCCGAGACAGGTAAACCCCCCGAGAAATACTTCCAGAGGGGTAAGGACAAGTTTATAAAGGTAACTTGGGACGAGGTAGCTGACATAATAGCCAAGGCGATGATCAACATAGCTCAAACCTATTCGGGAGAGGAGGGAAGAAGAAGGCTTGAAAAGCAGGGACACTACAAGAAGGAAATGCTCGACGCCATGGAAGGGGCGGGAACAAGGACTTTCAAGTTCAGGGGATCCATGCCTTTCCTTGCAGTAGTCAGATACACCTCTCCCTACAGAATGGCTAACCTGATGGCTTTGCTGGATCACCATATTCGTGGAGTTCCCCCCGAAAAGGCTAAAGGCGGAAGAGGTTGGGATAACTACTCCTTCCACACCGACCTCGCTCCCGGACACCCGATGGTTACAGGTCAGCAGAACGTTGAGTTTGACCTTTGTATGTGGGAACACTCAAAACTGATAATCCTCTGGGGTATGAACCCCTTCACCACAAAGATGCCCGACTGCCACTGGCTAACAGAGGCTAGGATAAAGGGATCCAAGGTAATAGTTATCTCCAACGATTACTCCCCCACCGCAAGGGCGGCGGATGAGCTGATAGTTGTAAGGACAGGAACCGACACAGCCCTTGCTCTCTCCATAGCTTACGTGATCATGAAGGAGGGGCTCTATCAGGAGAGGTATGTAAAGGCATGGACGGATATGCCCCTCTTGGTAAGGATGGACACAGGTAAGGTTCTCAGGGCAAGGGACATCATCCCCGGTCACAAACCCAAGCCTCTCAAGAAAGCTGAGGTGTTTAAGAAAGGTGACAGGCTACCTCCCTTCTTCAAACAGGAGAAACAGTATATACCCGAGAACATAAGAAACGAGGATATGGACGACTTTGTAGTTTGGGATCTCAAGACCAACTCTCCGAAGGTTATAACGAGGGATGACGTGGGAGATGACTTCTGGAAGCTCGGTATAGACCCTGCCCTCACCGGTGAGTATGAGGTGAAGACCGTTGACGGAAAGACGGTTAAGGTCAAGCCCCTCTTCCAAGTCTACCTTGAGTTCTTTGAGGATAACTACACCCCCGAAATGGCTGAGAAGATCACCGGAGTCCCTGCCCACAAGATAAGGAGATTGGCAAGGGAGATAGCCGCCCACCCGAGGAACGTCAAGCTCTCCCAAGGTATGGGTGTTAACCAGTACTTCCACGGAGACCTTAAAGATAGGGCTATGTATCTGATCGTTGCCCTTACCGACAACATAGGGCACGCTACCGGAAACATAGGTTCTTATGCAGGTAACTTCAGATTGGCTCTGTTTAACGGTGTGGGTCAGTACTTCCTTGAGGATCCTTTCAATATAGAGCTTGATCCTAACAAACCTGCGAAGGTAAAACGCTACTGGAAAGGTGAATCCGCCCACTACTACTCCCACGACGACAAGCCTCAGATGATGGGTGACCACATACTCACAGGGAAAACCCACATGCCCACTCCCACCAAGTTCTGTTGGTTCGTTGACGCCAACTCAATACTCGGTAACGCCAAGTGGAAGTACAACATTGTCATGAACACCCTTCCCAAGATAGAGTGCATAATCACCAACGAGTGGTGGTGGTCGCTAACCTGTGAGTACTCGGATATAGTCCTTGGTGTTGATGCTTGGAATGAAAATAAATACTGGGACATAGCGGGATCCGTCACAAACCCCTTCATCTACGTATGGCCCAAGACTGGACACAGAAGGCTTTACGATACACGGAACGACGCCGAGGCGTTTGCTCTCGTGGGTAAAAGACTTGCAGAGCTTACTGGTGACAAGAGGTTTGAGGACTACTGGAGGTTCGTCCTTGATGGCAAGCAGGAAGTATACGTTCAAAGGGTTATAAACGCCTCCGCTAACTTAAGAGGTTACAAGCTTGAAGACATTGCTAAGAAAGCTCAAGAGGGTGTTCCCTCCCTCATACTCACAAGGTCCTATCCCAAATACGTGGGAATGGATCAGCTCCAAGAGAATATGCCGTGGTATACCAAGAGCGGAAGGCTTGAATTCTACAGGGAAGAACCAGAATTTATGGATGCGGGTGAAAACCTACCCGTCTACAGGGAACCCGTTGACGCTACGGACTACGAACCTAACGTGATAGTCGCCGCCAAGCCACACCCCCTCCTGAGACCTAAGAGACCTGAAGACTACGGTGTGGATCCTGACGAGGCTCTCAAGAACACCGAATGGAGGCAGGCACGTAACGTTATCGTCTCTCCGGTAAAACTGCCTCACACCAAGCACCCGCTCAGGGCTACCATAGGAGCTTCCCACATAGTTCACACACCAAAATACAGGCACGCCGCCCACACGACCACCGGAGACACCGACATCACAACCCTCCTGTTTGGTCCCTTCGGTGACGTTTACAGACATGACAAGAGAAAGCCGTTCGTGTCCGAAGCTTACATAGATATAAACCCCAAAGATCTTGAAAAGATGGGTATAGAGGACGGAGATTACGTCTGGGTAGATCCCGATCCTCAGGACAGACCCTTTGTCGGATGGGAAAAGAGAAAAGAAGACTTTGAGGTGGCAAGGCTCCTTCTCAGAGCAAGGGCTTCCAACAACACACCTCCCGGCGTTGCCAAGATATGGTTCAACATGTACGGTTCTTCCCACGGATCGGTGCTCGGAACCAAAGTTAACAAGAACGGACTCGCTAAGAATCCCTACACGGGTTACCAGTCAATGTATAGAAGGGGTTCCCACCAGAGCGTAACCAGAAGCTGGCACAAGGCTACACTGCAGACTGACACCCTAGTTAGGAAGAACCTCGCCGGTCAGGTTATAGGTAAAGGCTTTGCCCCCGACGTTCACTGTCTCATCGGAGCGCCTAGAGAAGCCTACGCCAAGATAATCAAGGCTGAACCGGGAGGACTCAACGGTAAGGGTGTATGGAGACCTGTCAAGCTCGGTCTCAGACCCCACAAGCCCAGCAAGGCGTTTGCCAAGTATCTGAAAGCTAAGTATGTAAAGTTCGCTTAATATAAGGAGGTCCTGAGATGCCTGAGGTCTACAACTGGCAGATTAAAAGGAAGGTCAATTACCCTTACGAGCACAAGAGACCTAAGAAGCAGTTTGCGGTTGTTATGGACCTCAACAAGTGCATAGCCTGTCAAACCTGCACAATAGCCTGCAAGACCACGTGGACACCGGGAAGGGGACAGGAATACCAGCTCTGGAACAACGTTGAGACCAAACCCAACGGCTTTTACCCCCTCGGCTGGGACGTAAAGCTGATGGAACTTCTCGGCGACGACCAGATATGGGACGGAGATGTTTACAAGGGTAAAACGGTCCTTGACGGAACGGACAAAGAGAGGGTACTGGGTTGGATGCCCGACGATCCCGACTGGGCAAACCCCAACATAGGTGAGGACGAGGTCAACGAACCTGTGGATATAGGAACCGTCCTTGAAGGTCTCCCCCACCCTATCTGGATGTTCTACCTTCCGAGGATATGTAACCACTGCACCTACCCCGCCTGCGTTGCCGCCTGCCCAAGGCAGGCTATCTACAAACGTCAGGAAGACGGGATAGTCCTGATAGACCCCGAAAGGTGCGAAGGTTATCAAGAATGCGTAAAGGCTTGCCCCTACAAGAAGAGCATGTTCAACTATGTTGCCCGTATATCCCAAAAGTGCATAGGGTGCTTCCCCAGAGTTGAGCAGGGGCTCCAACCCCAGTGTGTAATAACCTGCATAGGAAAGATAAGGCTTATGGGCTTTATTAGCCCGCCCGAAAAGGCTAAGAGGTCCAACCCAATTGACTTCCTAGTCCACATAAAGAAGGTTGCTCTGCCTCTCTACCCGCAGACGGGGCTTGAGCCTAACGTTTACTACATACCTCCTATAAACGTTTCTCCCTCATTCCTCAGGCAGATGTTCGGTCCAGGAGCAGATCACGCCGTAAAGGTTTACAAGGATATGCGCGAAGGAAAGGAACCCGAACTTCAAGCGCTCTTGCACCTTTTCGGCTCCACCGACAAGATAGTTCACTCCTTCGCCGTAGGCAAAAACGAGGTTATAGGCTTCAATGAGAAGGGAGAAGAGATAGTCAGGGTTCCTCTGGTTGAACCTCTCCAGATCAGACCTCACAAGGACGAGAAGCTCGGCGTTGTTAGGCAGGATATACCTTAAGGAGGTAAGCCATGAGGATCGTTGCGCTGGGTGTGCTTTTGAGCTTTCTGGTAGCCTTTTCGCAGGAGTTGGTATCTAAGAGGGTAAAAGGAGACCTTCCCACTGACCCCTTTGCGGGAGTGTGGAAAAAGGCTAAGGCTGTAACCGTTTCCCTTTCAGGTCAGGCTGTTACAAAGCCGGTGGTTATTGAAGCTCCCATAAAGGAGATCACCGTAAAGAGCATAAACAACGGAAAAGAGATCGCTTTCCTGCTCATATGGGAGGACAAAACCGAAGACAGGTTCCATCTCATAAATAAGTTCTCCGATGCGGTTGCGGTTCAAATCCCCTACAGACCCTCTACCGACGTTCCCATCACCATGGGTGCTCACAACCAGCGGGTTCTCATCCTTCACTGGGCTGCTTTCAGGCAAGAAAACATAGACAACGGCTACTCTGACGTTTCCAAAATACACCCCAACTACGCCTACGACTGGTATCCCCATGCAAAACCTCCCTACAAATACCCCGAAGATTGGGCTAACCAATACGCCCTCGCCTACATAGGGGGCGAAAAGGTCTTCAGGAAAAACACCTTCAAAACACCCGTCAGGGAGGTGG
>WFYH01000194.1 GCA_015490215.1 Aquificaceae bacterium | reverse complement strand
TCAAAGGATTTTCTGATAGCTTTGCTGGCGATAGGGAAGCTGGGAGCCGTTCCCATACCTTTAAACACCTTCCTAAAGAGACCCGAACTTGAATACATCCTCAACGACTGCGAAGCCAAACTGGTAATAACTCAGGGGAAGTTCTCCGAGCTCTTGGAGGGCATAGGCAGAGCCACCAAGGTGGAAAAGATCATCTGGGCTGAATCAGCTCCCACCTTGGACGAGGACAACCTGAGCTTTGAGGAAGGTCTCACCATAGAGGACTACGAGCATATGAAACCTATGGCGGACCTTGAAGACCTTGCGGTGATACTCTACACCTCGGGGACCACGGGGAAACCTAAGGGCGTTATGCTCACCTACAAAAACATCTTCTCCAACATCCTAAACATCGTTAAGGTCTTTAACATCTCCAGAAAGGACAGGTTCATCGTCTATCTTCCCATGTTCCACGCCTTTACTTTGACCGCCACCGTGCTCCTTCCCTTCTACACCGCAAGCCCGATAGTAATAGTCAGGTCCATAATGCCCTTTTCCAACGTTATAAAGCAGACCCTTCTTAAAAGGGTCACCGTCTTTATGGGAGTTCCCGAGGTGTTTAACGCCCTCTCAAAGGCAAAGCTCCCATGGTATTTTATGTGGTTCAACAGGATACGCTACTTCGTCTCTGGGGGTGCACCTCTGCCCTTGGACACCTTGGAGAGGATGAAAAAGAAGTTCAAAAGGGCGGTTCTTCTGGAGGGCTACGGGCTCAGCGAGTGTTCACCTGTAGTTTCGGTGAACCTTCCCAACAAGCAAAAGCCCCTATCCGTAGGTCCGCCCCTTCCAGACTACGAGGTAAAGATCGTGGATGATGAACTTATGGAGCTTCCCGTCGGGGAGGTGGGCGAGATCATCGTAAAGGGCGACTGCGTCATGAAGGGCTACTACAAGAATCCCTACGAGACGGAAAACACCATAATAAACGGCTGGCTCAGGACGGGAGATCTTGGTTACATGGACGAAGAAGGTTTTATCTACATCGTTGACCGTAAGAAGGACCTGATAATTTCCAAGGGCATGAACATATACCCGAGGGAGATAGAGGAAGCCCTTATGAGCCACCCCGCAGTAGAGCTGTGTGCGGTGGTGGGCAAAAAGGACCCCCACCACGGAGAGATACCCGTAGCTTTTGTAAAGCTATCCGAGGACACCCAAGACGTGAAGGAGTCGGATCTCAGAAACTTCCTGAAAGAGCGCCTCGCCAACTACAAGATACCCAAGCAGTTCATATTCGTAGAGGATATGCCCAAGAACGCAACGGGAAAGGTCCTAAAAAGGGTCCTGAGAGAAAAGCTCAACAAGGGGGAGTTCGGCTAAGCCCCTCCCACAAGGTTGACAAGCTCCCTTGCACCCCTTAGCGTGCTCTCCGTTTGAGCGCCCATAAGGCGTGCTACCTCTTTGAGTTTTTCCTCCGAAGATAGCCTTCTTACGGTTATGTAAGGTATGTCCCCTATATACCTTTTCTCCGCCAAAAGGTTGACGTCCCCCGAAGCGCAGAGGGGTGCCGAATGGGTAACCGCTATTATCTGCATGTTCCTTGATATCTTTTTGAGAAGCCTTGCCACCTTTACGGAGGTTTCACCGCTTATGCCCGCATCCACTTCGTCAAAGATGTAGGTGTCCGAAGGCGGCATTATCAGGGCAAAGGCGAGGAATATCCTTATAAGCTCTCCGCCCGAAGCGACAGACCCTATCGGTTTAAGATCTTCCCCGTAAGAGGAAAAGAGGATGGAGATCCTATCAAAGCCGTATCTGTCCGCCTCACCTTGTGAGATCTCAACCTCTATCTTTGCCCTTTCTAAACCAAGATCCTTCAAAACCTCTTCAACCTCCTTAACAAGCCTTTGTGCCGTTTGCTTCCTCAGTTCCGACAGCTTCCCTCCCACCTGCGAAAGTTTTTCCTCCAAAAAGGCGATCTCTTTCCTGAGGTGTTCCGCCTCCTGATCCTTCATAGAAAGCCTTCGGAGGTCTTCCCTCATCCTTTGGGCTTCCTTCAGTATCTCCCCGTAGTCCTTTCCCCACCTCTTCTCAAGCATCTGAACCTTAAAGATCTTTTCGTTTATCTCGTTTATCTCTTCCTCGGAGACCTCCACGTCCTCTCTTGAAAGGAGTCCGTAAATACCGAAGATCCTCTCCTTTATGTCCGCAAGCTCCTGCGCAACCTCTTCCAGATCCTCCTTAAAGTCAGAGAGCCTGCGGGTGAGCCTTTCCGCCTCCGACAGGAAGGAGTAAACGGATGGTTCCCCTTCGTAGAGGAGAATGAGTAGCTCCGAGAGGGTTTTCCTGAACTTCTCAAGGTCGTTAAGAATCCTTGCCCGCTCCTTTAAAGCGCTTAACTCCTCCAAAGAAAGCCCTATCTCTTCCACCTCTTTGAGTTTAAACTCAAGGTAATCCCTCTTTTCCTCTATCTCTCTTCTGTGCTCTTCTATAGCCCTCAGTTCCTCCTTCAGGCGGGAGAGTCGGGAGAAAAGCTCCCCGAACTCTTCCCTGAGGGTATATAGGTTTCCGAACCTGTCAAGGAGATCCCTCTGGAATTCGGGCTTCATGAGTTTTATAAACTCGTTCTGTCCGTGGATGGAAATGCTCCCTT
>WFYH01000193.1 GCA_015490215.1 Aquificaceae bacterium | reverse complement strand
GTCAGCTCCTTTTTGACATAGTCAGCCGATAGATTGACCGCTGCAAAGAGTAGGAATGACGCTCCAAGCACGAGGGCTACCCTCTTGAGATCTCTCTCCGAAAGTTCCTCTTTTCTGAAATCGGGAGAGCAGTCCCTTACAAAGTATTTTAGGGCAGAACCGAGAGCGGAAAAGTGGGTAGGTTCAACAACCGAAGGGAGAAAGGCACCTTTAAAGAGGTCTTTCAGACCTTTTAACTTGGCACCTCCTCCGCTTAAGAGGATCTCCCCTTCGGTCAAATCCTTTCCGATAGAGGAGATAATCCGCTTGAACCCTTCCTCCACGGAGGGGTTTTCAAGACCGTCGGAAAGGACGACCCTATGTGCTTCCTCTTGCGGGATTCCCTCTTTTTCGGCAAGGAACCTTACGAGAAAGTCCGTTCCCTTTAGAAGTACCCTGTAGGTTTCCATACGCCCGTTCTTTATTCCCACGAAGGTGGTTTTTCTTTTACCTATGTCCAAAAGCAGCCCCTCCTGCCCGTGGGTGGCTACAAAGGCTCTTGCAAGGGCAAAGGGTTCTGGGTCAAGGGCATAGGCGTCCGCCGGGGTTTCGTAGTCCTTCACAAGTGCAAGGCAGTATACTCCCTCGGAGAGTCTCACATCCCAGAGGAGGTTTCCAAACCTCTCTTCTATCTCAAGGGCAAGGGCTTTCTTCAGGAGAAAGGGATCCTTTATCTCCGTTTCTTCTCTCTTTATCAGCACCTTGTCCGAGGGAACGGTGTATATCTTCCTGCCGAGCTTTGAGCTAATCTCCCACCTTCTTTTAAAGGGAGACCAACTTACGGAAACCTTCTTCTCCCCGTCAACTCCCGTAAAGCGGATCATGAGCTTCCGTATATCTCCTTAAGGATCTCTTTTCCTCCCATTTCAAGGAGCCTGCGGGCGAGCCTTTTGCCCACCTCTTCAGCTTCATGTACAGCTCCTGCTTCTTCGCCTTCTACGAACCTTTCCGCAGAAAGGTCGGAGATAAAACCTTTTAGAAACACCCTGCCGTTCTCCACCCGTGCAAAGGCTCCTATGGGAACCTGACATCCTCCTTCAAGCTCTCTGAGGAATGCTCTTTCACAGAATGCCCTTACCCTACTCGGCTCGTGGTTGAGAGGTTTTATCAGCTCTTCTATTTTCAGATCGTCTTCCCTTATCTCTATGGCGAGGCTCCCCTGACCTACTGCGGGAATGAAGTAGTCCAAGACCTCCGCCACCTCCTCTTCGTAGCCCATCCTTTTAACGCCCGCATAAGCTAAGACTATGGCGTCGTAGAGACCTTCTCTCAGCTTTCTCATACGTGTATCCACATTGCCCCTGAGGACCTCTACCTGAAGGTCAGGTCTGAGTCTTTTTATCTGCACCTGTCTTCTTAGGGAGGAGGTTCCCACCTTTGCACCCGAAGGAAGCTCTTTCAGTTTCCTTTTGCCCCTTGATACGAGGACATCGTAAGGATTTTCCCTTTCCGTTATTGCCCCCAGACGCAAACCCTTGGGTGTGACCATGGGAACGTCTTTGAGGGAGTGAACCGCAAGGTCTATCCTTCCTTCAAGAAGAGCCTGTTCTATTTCCTTTACAAAAAGACCCTTTCCCCCGATTTTTGCGAGGGGTGCATCAAGGATTTTGTCCCCTGTGGTGGTTATCTTCACAAGTTCAACCTCAATGCCCCACAGCCTTTCAAGTTTCTCCTTTACAAAGTTAGCCTGCCACAGGGCAAGTTTGCTCTTGCGGGTTCCTATCCTTACCTTCATGTCTCCCTTGTAAGCTCTGCGGGTCTGCGGTATATCCCTTTTAAAACCTCCTCAATCTTTCTTTTGAGGGTTTCCTTATCCTTTGCAACCACGTTTACATGCCCCATCTTCCTTCTGTGCCTCTTTTCTTTGCCATACCAGTAAAGTTTAGCCCCCTCTACACTCAGGATGCCTTTCAGGTCAATATCTTCCAAAGACAAGCCGAGTATGTTTACCATGCCTGAGGGAACCTTAAGCTCCGTAGATCCCAAAGGAAAGCCCGCTATCGCCCTCAGGAGGTTTTCAAACTGGGAGGTGTAAGTCCCGTCCAAAGTGTAGTGGCCCGTATTGTGAGGTCTCGGGGCAAACTCGTTTATAAGAACTTTACCTTCTTTTGTTATGAAAAACTCAACCGCAAGGAGACCAAAAAGACCGAGGTCCTCCATAAGGCTTTCCACTATCCGACCCATCTCCTCGTCGTAAGGTGTTTCATCTGTGAAGTTGTAGAGGAGTATTCCCTCGTGGTGGTAGTTTACCGTGGTCGGGTAGATCCGAACCTCTCCTTCGGTGCTCCTCACACCTATGCGGGAAGCCTCAAAGGCAAAATCCACAAACTCTTCTATTACGAACACCTCCTCTGGAGGGTGGTTTTTCAAGATAGCTTTTACATCGTCTGCGGAGCTTAACCTATACTGACCTCTGCCGTCGTAGCCGAGCCTCTCGGATTTGACCACACAGGGAAAACCGAAGGTCCTTACTTTCCCCTCAAGCTCGCCTGCGGTTGAGACCTCAAACTTAGCCAGCGGGTAACCTCTTTTCCTTAAGAATTCCTTTTCCCTTACCCTACTTCTTTTGATCTTCAGGATTTCCACCGAAGGCAGGGTTTTGGGATAAACCTTTTCAAGAACGTCATCTTCTATGTGTTCAAACTCGTAGGTTATCAGGTCACTCTCCTTTATAAATTCCTCCACTTCGGAGGGGTGAAACCACCTGTCCGCTATCCGTCCTGCAGGGGAGTCCTTTTTAGACTCAAGGACATTGAAGGAAAATCCGAGCTTTCTCCCCTCAAGTATGGTCATCCAGCCAAGCTGACCGCCTCCGAGGATACCTACCCTCACCTCAGGATCTCCTTCCTAAAACTCAGGCCTACAGAAGTCATCCCCAAACCTTTCCTAACGTGATGCCAAGTATTTTACCCGCTTTCTTTTGACCTTGAAAAATCCTTTCCCAGAACCGATACTATTTAATAGAGATGATTGATAAGGTGAACTTGAACAGGCTTATTAATCAGGCTCTTGAGACGGAAAATAGGGTAAGGAGGAAAGAAGTTCGCCCCACCAACGAAGAGACTCAACAACCTCAGGACGTGGTAAACATCTCCCAAGCGGCAAGAACTGCCCTGAGGATGAACAGTGAGGACTTCTCACAGAAGGTTGAAAGGATAAAGCAGGACATAGCCGCCGGCAGATACGAGGTCAACCCCGAAAAGATAGTAGAGGGCTTCAAAAAGTTCATGTTCTAATTTCCTTGACCCGGACAGAAAAAGTGTTATATTCTTTTCGTAGGTCTGAAGCCATACCGAAAGGGGAGGGCGCCTAACCCTATCGGAGGTTTCAGCCTTAAGAAATTTGTGTAGGAGGTTTCAGTTCCATGACGTTCACAGGCACCGTTAAGTGGTTCAGCAAGGAGAAAGGTTACGGGTTTATAACCCGTGATGACAATCAGGGAGACGTCTTCGTCCACTTTACCGCCATTCAAAAGGAGGGCTTCAAAACCCTTGAACAGGGGCAGAGGGTTGAATTTGAAATAGAGGAGGACGTAAAAGGTCCGCGGGCAAAGAACGTAGTTATCTTAGGCTAACACTCCATCGGGGCGGACCCTTCCGCCCCTTAAACTTTCAAACTTTTCTTGCAGAGCACAAACGAAGTCCTCTTTTTTAATGCCGAGTTCTTCAAGGGTTATCACCCTATCTTTTAAATCCTTCTCGGAAACCCTCAAAAGACTTGCTCCAATACCGAAGTCAAACTTAACGTAAACGCTTCCGTGTATGAGAAAAGATTTTCTTAAGGTTCTCATAGCAAGGGCAACGAGCTTTCTCCCTTCCAAATGAACTTCTCCGAAGGAAGGTCTCCAAAGACACAGGTGGTTTCTGGGGCTGTAGCCTTCTGAACCGCTCACCTGAGGGATTAAACCAAAGGAAGAAAAAACATCTAATATCAGTTTCAAAAATCGGCTGTATATCCTTTTAGGATAGACTCCCCACCTTTCTTTGAAATCCACAAAGGAGAAGGAGATGTCCCAGCCGTGAAGGAGAGCACCCCCTCCGGTAGGTCTTCTAACGGTGGGAACACTATAGCTTATTTCTTCTTGGTTGCACCCTAAGCTGATGCAAAGTCTATCCCATTCATAGAGGCGAAAGAGAGGAGGGCATGCCGTGCCCTCCTCAACCGCCGTCAGGTTTTCCTCATCCCTTTTCATGTTCTCCTCTGGCGGGAGAACCTCAAGAGGCATTTACTGGGATTCCCTCATCTTTACGTATTTGTCCCAGTTCTCGGGGTTGAAAGGTGATAGACTTCTGAGCCACTTGACTATCTTGGGAAACTCTTGGGCTACGTAGTCAACGTCCTCCTCGGTGTTTTCCCTTCCGAAGCTAAAGACTATAGACCCGTTAGAAACCTCCTTAGGAACACCTATGGCAAAGAGAACGTGGGACTGCTTGAGCGCCAAAGACACGCAGGCAGAACCCGAAGCAGTTTCTATACCCATCAGGTCGCATCTCAAGAGCATAGCCTCCCCTTCTATGAAGTGAACTATCAGGGAAAGGTGATGGGGCAGTCTCTGGGTGGGATGTCCAGTGAACTCTATGTAGTCAAGCTCCTGCTCTATCGCTTTCCTGAGCTTGTCCCTGTAGCCAGAAAGCCTCGTCATCCTGTCTTCAAGCTCTTTCATTGCAAGCTCCGCTGCAGCACCGAAGCCAACTATTCCCGGGACGTTCTCCGTTCCAGCCCTTACACCCCTTTCCTGAGTTCCTCCCTCTATGAGGGGTCTGACTTTCACCCCCTTCCTCGTCCAAAGGGCACCCACACCTTTGGGACCATACATCAGGTGGGCGGTAAAGGATGCGGCATCAACCCCCCAATCCTTGAGGTCCACGGGGTAGTGTCCGAGGGTAGGAGCCGCATCGGTGTGGAATATAACCTTCGGATTTTTCTCCTTGGCAGCTTGAACCAGCTCCTTTATGTTCTGGATGGTGCCTATCTCCCTGTTGGAGTGTCCTATGGAGACGAGAACCGTATCCTCCCTTACCGCCTCCCGCACCTGCTCCGGATCTATGAGACCGTATTTGTCGGGTTTAAGGTAGGTAACCTCCCATCCTTCCCTCTCAAGACTCTTGCAGGGGTGGAGTATGGAGTGGTGCTCTATCTCCGTGGTGACTATGTGCTTGCCCCTCCTTTTGTAGGCGCTCGCTATCCCCTTTATGGCAAGGTTGTTCGCCTCTATACCTCCGGAGGTAAAGATTATCTCTTCAGGAGTGTTGGCGTTTATAAGGGTAGCTAGCTTTTCCCTTGCTTCGTTTACAGCCTTCTTCGCCTCCTGACCGAAGCTGTGGAGTGAGGTAGGGTTTCCGAACCTCTCTTTAAAGTAAGGGAGCATCGCCTCAAGAACTTCGTCCGCCACCGGTGTGGTGGCTATGTGATCCAGATAAACCACTCTTGTTCCCGCTTTTCTTGCAAACATCTTCTCACCTCCTTATCCCAGTTCTTGAGCTACCAATTTAGCTATCCCGAAGAAAGCTCTTGCCACCTCCGAGTCGGGGTGGCTGACGACCACAGGGACTCCTTCGTCCGACTTCTGAGCCACCTCGGGGTCTATAGGTATTGACCCGAGGATCTTGAGGTTGTAGGCAGCGGCAAACTCCGCCGTTTTACCCTTCCCGAATATGTAGAACTTCTTGCCCGAGTCGGGACACACAAAGTAAGCCATGTTTTCTATTACACCTATAACGGGTATCTGAACCTCCCTGAACATGGAGGTAGCCTTTTTCACATCTGCAAGGGCTACATCTTGGGGTGTGGTAACGACAACGGCACCGCTCATGTTCACGTTCTGGGCAAGGGTAAGCTGAACGTCTCCCGTTCCCGGGGGCAGGTCCATGATGAGAAAGTCAAGTTCTCCCCATTCAACATCAAAGAGAAACTGGGTCAGCGCCTTCATGAGCATAGGTCCACGCCAGATGATGGGCGTGTCTTCGGAGGGAAGCATAAACCCTATGGACAGGACCTTTATCCCGTATTTTTCTGCAGGGACTATCTTGTTCCTTTCGTTGACGGTAGCCCTTTCGTTCTTCAATCCGAGTATGGTAGGTATGCTCGGTCCGTAGATGTCCGCATCCAACAGGCCCACCTTGTAGCCGAGTTTGGCAAGAGAGAGAGCCAAGTTTGCAGCTACCGTTGACTTACCTACACCGCCCTTACCGCTACCTACAGCCACCAAGTGCTTTATACCGGGAACGTTCCTCTTGGTAAAAGCCGGCTGACCCATTGGAGGAGGGGGTGCGCTCTGCTGAGGTGCTCCTTGGGCGAACTTAACATCAATTCTTTTTACATCAGGTACACCCGAAAGAGCCTCTTCAACCTTTCTTTTCAGGACATCTTCCAGACCCGCTTTTGGAAGGTAAAGGAGAACGTTCAAATCGTTCCCTATCAGCTTGATGTCCTTTACTAGCTGGGCGAGGTTTTCTTTTAGCCCTAAGTCTTCAAGGGATACACCTTTCAGGGCATCCATTATGTCCTTTACCGCCATGGGGATCCTCCAAAAGTTTTAAGATGCTACTCTAAAAGAATATAGTATCCGTAAGCTTTAAGTATGATTGCAGTCAGAGGATCAAATAGCCATCCCACCCTCTACAAAGCCTATGTGGTGTTTCCCTTCCCTGAACTCTTTCGTTTTCAAAACCCTCTTGTGAAAGTCTACGTTTGTCTTGAGTCCTTCCCCTTCAACGATAAACTCGTCCAAAGCCCTAAGTCCCCTTGATATGGCTTCCTCTCTGGTTTTTCCCCAAACTATAAGCTTTGCGATAAGGGAGTCGTAATAGGGCGGTATGCTGTAGCCCTGATATATGTGGGTGTCCACCCTTACACCGAACCCTCCGGGAAGGATTAGTTTTTCTATCCTCCCGGGCGAAGGCAGAAAGGTGTCGGGGTCTTCGGCGTTTATCCTCATCTCTATAGCGTAGCCTGTGGGGCTTACCTTGCCCAAGGATAGCTTTTCACCTTGGGCTATCTCTATCTGAGCCTTTACTATGTCCACTCCGGTGACCATTTCGGTGACGGGGTGCTCCACCTGTATCCTTCCGTTCATCTCCATAAAGTAGAAGTTACCCTCTTCGTCCATAAGGAACTCCACCGTTCCCGCTCCTTCGTATCCTATCTCCTTGCAAAACCTTTTAACCGCCTTTTCTATCTCTCTCCTTTTTTTCTCCCTCACCGAGATGCTCGGGGCTTCCTCTATGAGCTTTTGGTGTCTCCTTTGAATGGAGCACTCCCTTTCACCTAAAACCTCAACGTTTCCGTGGCTATCTGCAAGAACCTGAAACTCTATATGCTTGGGATTTATGATGAACTTCTCCACGTAGACTCTGCCGTCCCCAAAGGAGGTTTCCGCCTCCTGAACAGCTACGGGAAACTTTTCCCTCAGTTCTTTTTCGTTGGTAACTATCCTTATTCCCCTTCCGCCCCCTCCTGCGGAAGCTTTCAAAACCACGGGATAACCTATCTCCTTTGCCACCTGAAGGGCTTCCTCAAGGTCCACAGAACCCTCGCTTCCGGGAACCAAGGGAAGCCCCGCCCTCTTTGCTATCTCCTTAGCCTTTATCTTGTCCCCTATCAGACCAAGGGTCTCCGGTGAGGGTCCTATGAACCTAACACCGCTCTTTTGGACTATCTCCGCAAACTTGGGGTTTTCCGAGAGGAAACCGTAGCCCGGGTAGACCG
>WFYH01000192.1 GCA_015490215.1 Aquificaceae bacterium | reverse complement strand
GCTATTCCTACCTTTTGATAGTTTTTGCGCTGCTGATCGCCTACAAAGAGGGTGTGGGCAACGAAAGGGAGGTGTTTTTCTCCTCCCTAAGGACCCTTTTCCAGCTCCTGCTCTTGGGATATCTGCTCAGGTATCTTTTGACCCTTACAGAGCCTTGGGAGATGTTTGCGGTGCTCCTCGTTATGTCCCTTTTTTCCTCCTTCATAGCCTACGAGAGAGTAAAGCACGCGCGGATCCTGCCGGTTAGCTTCTTCGCTATAGGAACGACCACTTTGCTCACCATAGGGCCCCTTTTAGCTTTCGGAGTCCTTAAACTATCTCCCACCGAGCTTATACCTTTCGGAGGTCTAATAGTGGGAAATACCCTAAATTCCGTCAGCCTCGCCTTTGATAGGTTCGTGGGAGAGCTGAAGGGAAGGATTGATGAGGTAGAGGCTAAGGTAGCCCTCGGCGCACCTCTCAGGGTAGCCATGGAAGAGGTCTTCGTAAGCAGCATAAGAGCTTCCATGATACCGAAGATAAACTTCATGAAGACCGCCGGAATAGTCCACATACCGGGGGTTGCGGTGGGCATGCTCATGGCAGGTAAGGACCCCATGGAAGCCATCCTCTTGCAGATAGTCATTCTTTACTCTTTGGTCTTTGCCGGTCTTGTAGGTTCGGTTCTTATGCTCAAGAGCAGTTGCAGGCTGGCTCTGATACTCGCCAAAAGGTAAAATTAATTTCCATGAGGGGGTATGTGGTCGTTCTTATAACCGTCCCTGTGGAAAAGGGGCAAGAGCTCGCGGACTTTATAGTTGAAAACAAGCTGGGAGCTTGCGTTAACGTGGTTCCGGAAGTAAGCTCCGTATATTGGTGGAAGGGGAAGGTTGAAAAGGACAAGGAAGCCTTACTTGTGGTAAAGACTCTTGCCTCAAAGTTTGGACAGCTCGTAGAGAAGGTGAAGGAGGTCCATCCCTACACCGTCCCCGAGATAATAGCCCTGCCTATAGTGGCGGGGAACGAAGACTATCTGAGGTGGATTGAAGAAAGTATAGGATAATCTTTTCCCTTTGGAATGTGGATCGGGCTTCTTTTGGTGGTTTTTCTGGCTTTCGGAGTTCCTAAGCTCAGCGAACCTATAAAGCCCATACCTCAAAAAATTGACTACGACAAAAAGAAGGCACTCTTGGGTAAGAAGCTCTTTCACGATCCCATACTTTCAAAGGACGGGACCGTGTCCTGTTCGAGCTGTCACGACGTTTACAATAAGTGCGGAACGGATCACAGGAACGTATCCGTAGGTGTGAGCGGGAGAAAAGGTAACGTGAACGCCCCCACCGTCTTTAACGTGGTCTTTAACTTCAGACAATTTTGGAACGGCAGGGCTAAGGATCTAAAAGAGCAGGCTCTTGGACCTATACACAATCCCATAGAGATGGGTATGACCAAGGAGGAGGTGGAAAGGAGGCTGAATGCCGATCCCGAATACAGAAGGCTCTTTAAGGAGGTCTACGGAACCGACAGGATAACCTTTGATCAGGTGATAGATGCCATAGTTGAGTTTGAGAAGGCACTCATAACCCCTAACAGCAAGTTTGACAGATTCCTGAGGGGTGAGGTTCAGCTTTCAAAGGAAGAGCTTGAGGGTTATAAGCTCTTTAAGAAGCTCGGGTGTGTGACCTGCCACAACGGGATAAACGTCGGCGGAAACTCCTTTCAGCTCTTCGGAGCGGTTGTGCCCGTTGAGTGGAAACCCTCAAACCCCGACAGATACCGCATCACAGGGAGGGAGTTTGACAAAAATAGATATAAGGTTCCCTCCCTCAGAAATGTAGCCTGCACCTATCCCTACTTTCACGACGGGAGCGCAAAGACCCTTGAGGAAGCGGTCAGGAAGATGTCCTATCACAATCTCGGCTTTAAGCTAACCGAAGAAGAGGTTAAAAAGATAGTTGCTTTCCTCAAGACCCTGACCGGTGAGCTTCCCGAAATCCTGAGAGAAAAGGAATGAAAAGGATTTATCTCTTCCTCCTTCTCGCCCTCCTTGTGGTAGTCTCCTTCTTTGGCCTTGAGATCTTTATAAGGAAGCTAATGTCGGAGACCTCCCTTGTTCTCAGGAACATACGGGAAATAGAGGGCTACGAATACAAGATAAACAACGAAATTCTAAAGAGTGCCCACTTCCTTTACTACCCCTACGACAACATATACCAGATGTTGGACAAGGAGGAGGAGCTTATCAACACCCTAGAAAGGGATTTTTTAGGTGAATATCCCAAGTCTCTGGAGATACTCAGAAACCTGAAAAAGGAGATAGGAGAAAAGAGATCCGCTATAGAGGACTTTGAAACCCTGAACTCGGTGATAAAGAACTCCCTCGTATACATACCCTCCCTATCCCTGCGCTATACGGAAACGGCACAGAAGATTGATCCCGAATACATGGAGCTTCTCCACAGGGTTGAATCCTACCTGCTCCTCTCGGGAAGGAGCTTTGACCTGACCTTCTTAGAGGATATAGTCTCTTTAACCAACGAGATAGCAAAGAAGGAGTTTGAAGATGAGCGACTCAGATCCATAAACGACGTTCTTGTTAAACATCTGCAGACCTTTGTAACCTACTTTCCCGATTTCGTTTACAAGTTCATGTATGTAACGGACGAGAGCAGAATATCCTCACTTCTTGAGGACCTCTCAAAAACCTTCGTAGAGGAGAGAAAGAAAAGGTATGCGGTGGTTACCTACGCCCATACGGGTTTTTCCCTCCTCTTTGCCTCGGTGCTCGCCTACTTGGCTTACCTGCTTGTGAGGGTTGAAAGCCAAAGGAGGGAACTCTTTGACCTGAACCTTAAACTGGAAAAAACCCTTGTTACAGATGACCTTACAGGGCTTCCCAACAGGAGGGCACTTTACGGGGAGCTCGGAGGCGAAAGGGAAGGGTGCTTTATTCTCATAAATATAGACGGTTTTAAGCGCATAAATGACGTTTACGGCTCACCCTTCGGTGACAGTCTGCTGATTGAGTTTGCCCGCTTTTTGAAGAACAGGCTCAAAGACTTGACGCCGAACGGAAGGCTCTTCAGGGTGGGGGCGGACGACTTCGGTATATTTCTCAAGATCCCTTCCAGAGATAAAGCCCTCGGTTTGGCAAGATCCCTCGTGGAGGAGATAGAGGAAAACACATTCTTCATAAGGGGCGTCAGCCTTTCCCTGAGCGTTTCTGCGGGTATATCCTGCAGTCCCCCCTTCCTTGAAAATGCGGACATAGCAATGAAGTTTGTAAAGCGCAGGAGGGAAAAGATAGCGGTCTTTGAAGAGGAGATGAAGAGATC
>WFYH01000191.1 GCA_015490215.1 Aquificaceae bacterium | reverse complement strand
CGCTAAGGATAGATCCTTGACGTCGTAGTCCATTTCCTCCTCCTTTTTAGGTTTGCCACCTGAGGGCACCCTTAGCCCAAGCGTATACAAAGCCGAGGGCAAGGATGAATATAAAGAGAACAGCTTCTATAAGCCCGTATAGACCTATCTCTTTGAAAACAACCGCCCACGGGAACAGGTATGCTGCCTCTATATCAAAGAGTATTAGAAGCAGTCCCAAAAGGTAATACCCTTGCTTGAAGGTCCCCCGAGCTTCCGGGTCATAAAGGGGCACACCGCATTCGTATGGGTAATCCTCCATAGGATCCCTCTTACGGGCACCCAACAGGTCGTTGAGGAAGGCAAAAGCCAACCCCACACCCACCGCAATCAGTGCAAAGATAAATATCGCCCCGTATCCTTCCATCTCACGCACCTAATCAAAAAACCGTTACTAATTTACCCTACAACCGCCCTCGGGTCAATCAAAGAGGGAGTCGTTTGCCAACGGTCATACCTCTTTCTACCTTTCCAAAATTTCGCTGATGTTTAGCTTTATTCCCTCCATGATTTCAAAGTCCTCGTTCCAGTTTTGCACTATCCACTTACTGCTCTTTTCCGCAATCATAATCTTCTTTGTTCTTGTAAACATCCATATAACCTTTTCAACCCCTGCATTAAGGAGATCCTGGGTCTTTTCATGAACGTATTCTTCAAGACCGCCGTATCTGGTCAGATCAGCTTTTGTATCTACCTCCGCAACCACCTTCGGGGGGACAGGTATCAGTTCGTCTTCAAGAAGATACGGCTTCACTTTCTCTTCTTCAAACACCGCTAGGTTTTCCCCGAACCTTTTCGTAGGTAAGAAGCTTTAAGAGCCTTTTCCTTTCCTCTTTGGAAAGAGGTTTCCCCGTTGCTATCTTAGCCATCCTCTTTTCATCTAAAGTTTATCACTTGCAAAGAGGGCTGCGGGGGTTAAAATCTTTAGACATGAAGGTGAGGATAAACGGCAAGGTTTTTGATATACCCAAGGGTGTAAGATTCGGGGAACTCAGCCATGAGATAGAGAAGGCTGGCATAGAGTTCGGCTGCACAGACGGGCAGTGCGGGGTATGTATAGCCCGTGTTGTAAAGGGGTTGGAGTGCCTCAACGAGCCTTCCGAAGAGGAGGAAGAAACCCTCTGGCGGGTGGGTGCGGTGGACGAAGAGGAAAGACTCACCTGTCAGCTTGTTATAGAGAACGAATCCTGCGATGAGATAGAGATCCAAACCGAGGATTGATGTTCAAAATCCTCCCCTATCAAAAGGAGGTCTTTGAGAAGGGCAAGTCCAAGCCCTTGGTTATAGTCCATGGGGAGGAGGAGTATCTAAAAAAAACCTTTCTCGGCAAGTTGAAAGAAACCTACGGCGACTCCTTAAGGATACTGTGGGGGGATGAAGCGGAACCCCTCCACCTTTACGAGCTTTCCCGTGAGGGAAGCATATTCTCCGCACGCACGGACACCGCTTTGGTTATTTTAGAGGCGGAAGCCTTCCTCAAAAAGTTCTCAAGGGGAAAGAAAAAGGCAGAGGAGTTGAAAAGAAGGCTAAAGAACCTCAAAGGCGGGCATATCTTTTTCTTTTTCGGGACCAAGTTAACGAATCAGGACCTTGCTAAAGAACCACTTAAGTCCCTGTCCGCCTTGGGTGATGTTGTCCTTGCTGACTCCTTGAGCCTTAAGAAGGTAAAGGACATAGTGAGAAGGAAGTTGGAAAGGGAAGGAGGCGGGATAGAAGAAAGCGCCCTTGAGCTTTTGGTCGGTATGTGCCACGGTGACCTGATGGTTCTCAAGCAAGAGGTGGAAAAGCTCATCGCCTATGCGGGTAAGGAGAGGGTAACGGAGGAGATCGTTAGGAAGGTCTGCTTCCACTGGGACAGTTCTTCTCTCTTTGACCTTTTAGACGCCTTCTACGGGAAAGATCTGCAGGGTGCCTTGAGGAGTTTTAAAAGCTGTGTGCTTCAAGGACTTTTACCCCTTCAGATACTCGCTTCCCTGACAGGTTACGGGGTAAAGCTCTACTTTATCAGGCTATTCCTGAAGAAAGGGGAGAGGTTAGAGAAGGCTATGGAGAAGGTGGGAATAAAGCACGGCTTTATGAAGATGAAGTTTAAAAAGTTTTTAGACCTGTGGAAGGAGGAAGAGCTGAAAGCCCTCCTGCAGAAACTTTACAGGGCGGAGCTGAGCATAAAAGCCTACTTTTCCGACCCCCAGAGGGAGCTTCAGAACCTTATTGTCAAAGCTTTATCATGAAAAAAGCTGACTACGACGTTGTCATAATTGGTGCCGGTCCGGCGGGTGCCACCTGCGGTTACCTCCTCGCCAAAGGGGGGGCTAAGGTCCTTTTGGTTGATTTCAAGAGAGAGGTGGGCGTTCCCGTCCAGTGTGCGGAGTTCGTTCCCCTTCAGTTGAGCCACAAGTTCCCTGAATTCTTTCCTAAGGAGGTGATAGCTCAAGAGGTAAAAGACATGGTTCACTTTACCCCCTGGAACAAAGTGGTGAACATGCCCTCCGAGGGTTTTGTTCTCCACAGAAACGTTTTTGACAGAAACATTGCGGAACTTGCAAGAAAGGAAAGGGCAGACCTGCTCCTTAGAACCCGCTTTCTGGGTTTTGAGGGAGAAAGGGTATGGCTTGAGAGGGTGGACACACGGGAAAGGTTTTTCCTAACCGCGGATTTTGTGGTTGGTGCGGACGGACCGAGGTCGAGGGTTGCAAAGCTAACGGGGGAGCATACCCAAAGCTTTCTGGCTACAGCTCAGTTTACCATGCCCTTAGGAAGGGATCTCGGAGATTTGCTTATCTTCTTTCGGGACTATATACCCGGAGGCTACGGTTGGGTCTTCCCTAAAGGCAAACTTGCCAACGTAGGCGTCGGGGTGGATCCCTTTTTCAAAGTTAACGTCATGGCAAGCTTGCGCAAATTTGTAGAGGAGGTAACGGCAGAGGGCTTAGTGGAAAAAAGGATAGTAAAGAGGACGGGCGGTTGGATACCGGCGGAGGGGGTCAAGAAACCTCTCAGAGAAAGGATTCTTCTTGTGGGGGATGCTGGTGGCTTTTGCCACCCTATAACGGGAGGAGGTATTGCCAACGCCGTCCTGACGGGATCCATGGCGGCTCAGTCACTTTTAGAAGGAGACCCGCAGGAGTATGAAGAAGAAGCTTTAGAGGTATTCGGACCTACTTTAAACCGTGCGGCTCAAAAGAGAAAAAAACTTATGAAAAGGTGGGATGATCTTAAGTTTATAATCCCAAGAACTTGGATAGCCTTTGATGAATACTGGAAAGATTAAACTTGAAGTTGTGGAAACCCCCATAGTGGTATTTGAAAAGGGTATATACAGACCCGAGCCTACGAGGTTTTGGATACTTGAACCTTCCCTCAAGGCGGCTATATCAAAGCTTGAGGCGGAGGGATGGAT
>WFYH01000190.1 GCA_015490215.1 Aquificaceae bacterium | reverse complement strand
ATAAATGAAAGAGAAGGGTACAGAAGTCAGGACAAGCCTAATACTATGACAGAGGGGGAAATCCTATGGAAGATAGGAAGCTTATATACGCCTTAGAAAGGGCTAAGATTCTGGAAGACCTGATAAGCTCGGAACTAGAGAAAAGATCGATAGCTTGCCACAAAGGTTGTCCTTATTGCTGTTACGGTGTAACCCTGTGGATAACTCAGGCGGAAGCCCTCTTGATTAGCCACTACCTCAACAGTCTGCCCTTGAAAAAGAGAAAAAAGCTTTACAAAAGGCTAAAGGATTATGTTAAAGCTTACAGGGAAGAGGCACGGAATTTCGGTTTGAGGGAAGAGAGACCTGTCCCCAAAGAAAAGCTTGATATGGAAACACTTGGTAAGGTAAGCGCCCTCGGTCTGAAGGATGTCCCCTGTCCTTTTTTGAATACGGAAACCCTCTCCTGTGAGATATATCCCGCAAGACCCGACATGTGCAGGTTTACCGTTTATAGCGACGACAAGGTATGCAAGCAGGACTGGGAAGACCCCCTCCGATTTCTGTGGAGAGACAAGATACTTCCCTTTATAGAAGAAATAAAGGAGAGACTCTCCCCTAAGCTAAACCTCCAACTGATGATGCTGCGTAGCAGATACGGAGATCTTGATTTTTACTCCCTTGAAGAAACTGTAGCCTTCATCACCTACCGGATAAAGTTTGATCCTGTTAAGAAAATCTTCAGATGCTGAGCTGTTTTCCTGCAGGTAGCCACTCGGGTTAAAATATCCCCAAAGCGTGAGGATGAAGATAATATTGGTAGTTCTTCTTACTCTTTTGGGAACGTCCTGCGCCAACTACTACTTTGACTACCTCATGTGCAGGCACCTATCCAGCAAACCCGAAGAGGCGGAACTTTACTGCCTGCAGGCGCTTGAGCAGAAACCCACACCCACCCTATATATGGACACCATAAAGCTTGAGCTGTCCATGGGCAACAGGGAGAAAGCGGAGAGGATAGCCAAGGAATTTCTGAAAAAATATCCCAATATGAAGGAACCCTACATAGCCCTCTACAGCATATACACGCTCAAAAAGGAAAAGGATAAAGCCGTAAGGATATTGGAGAGAGCCTACAGAAAGTTCCCTACAAGCAGGGAGGTTCTCATATTCCTTGCGGACGAATACATAAAGCGTAAGCAGTGGAAGAAGGCACGCAGGGTGGTGGAGAGGTTCATAAAGACAAGCCCCAATCTGCCCTTTCCCTACTACCTCATGGGTCAAATTTACCTGAGGGAGGGCAAGGTCAACAAGGCGGTGGAGTACTTCCACAAAGCCCTTGAGGTGAAGAAGACCTTTGAAGCCGCCTTCATAACTCTCGGGAAGATCTACGAACAAAGCAAAATGTTCAGCAAAGCGGAAGAACTCTACAAGAGCATCCTCAAAGAAAATCCCAACAACAAGCTTGCTCTTGAAAAGTTGGCTCAGCTGTATTTGGCTACCGGAAGAACCGTAGAGGCAAAGGAGCTTTTTAAGAAGCTCACCGAACTTTACCCTTCCGATCGCAGATACAAGTATCAATATGCCGTCCTTCTTCTTCAGCTAGGGAAATACGAAGAGGGGAAAAGGATCCTTTCAGAGCTTTATCAGGAGTTCCCCAACAACCCAAATATAGCCTACTCCTACGCCCTCTCCCTTGAGGTAACAGGAGAGATCCGCAAAGCCAAAGAGATTTACGAAAAGCTCTACAAGATGGTCCCTAACAACGTCAAAGTTATAGCCCGTCTTGCCCACGTATACATAAACTTGGGAGAGCTTGAAAAGGCTCAGGAGCTTGTAAAGAAGGGACTGTTTCTGAACCCTGCGGATGTTAGCCTAAACTTCCTGCAGGCTGAAATTTACTCCCGCAAGGGTCTTGACAGCAAGGCGGTTGAGGTTCTTGACAAGGTTATCTCCATTAACCCGAGGGACTACAGGGCTTACTTCTTTAAGGCGGTCGCCCTTGACAGGATGGGAAACATCGTTGAAGCTGAGGAAAACCTCAGAAAGGCTATGGAGCTTAACCCGGATGACCCGGATCTTTACAACCACTTGGGCTACTCCCTTTTGCTCTGGTATGGCAGTGCAAGGGTAGACGAAGCCTACCAGCTTATAAAGAAGGCTCTTGAAAAGGATCCAGACAACCCCGCCTACATAGACAGCATGGGCTGGGTTTACTACATGAAGGGGGACTATGAGAAAGCCATGCAGTATCTGTTGGATGCCCTGCGCCGTGCACCCGACGATCCTGTTGTGAACGAACACGTGGGTGATGTGCTACTGAAGATGGGATATGAGGATATAGCGGTTAACTACTACAAGAAAGCTCTGCGCCTGCTCGGTGAAGGTAAAGAGGGGGAAAAGAACCAAAAGGAAAGGCTTATGGAAAAGTTAAAAAAGCTCGGTGCCCTTCAGTAGAAAAGATGCAGGTTGATAGACGCCTCTTCCCTGAGGCGCTTTGCTACACCCAAGAAGAAGTTTACCGCCTCTTCCTTGTCCGCAAAGAAGCCCACCCTGAAACCGTCCCGTGTCACTCCGAAGGGTCTTGAAGACGCGCCCGATACCGCAAACCTGCGTCTGTCGGACTCGTAGATGTCCACGAAGAAGTTCAGAGGGCTGATGTAAGCTATGTAACCGTTTCCCTGAACGCTCGCTTCCGCCTTTGCCTTTACCTCCTTGAATAGCTCCGTGTCCTCTTTTGAAAAGTTTTCCTCAAAGCAGACTTCCTTGACGGGAAAGCCGAACCAGTTAAGGCTTTCGTCGCCTTCAAGAATGTAAAGGTTTACTCCCCTTTCCTTGGCTTCTT
>WFYH01000189.1 GCA_015490215.1 Aquificaceae bacterium | reverse complement strand
TTCTCATAGAAGCTTTTCTGACTTCATCCGCTATAACTTTAAAGCCCCTGCCCTGTTCCCCGAGGCGTGCCGCTTCTATGTAAGCGTTGAGGGCTACCATCTCTATAACTTCCGCAATTTCCCTTATCTTATTCACGCTGTAGGTTAGCATTTCTATCTCTTCTTCAAGCATCTCAAGCCCTTTTCTCAGCCCGCGAGAATCATCATGAACTTGTTTACCCATTCCCGCTATGGTCTTTACCTTTTCTAAAAAGCGGTTTTTTAGGTATTCGGAGGATTTCTTACAAAGACATTCTTCACCTGTAAAGGCGCACACTTCTGTATTTTCTCTTAGCTCCCAAACCCGTTCCCTTACCTCTTCAGGTATATTTTTCATACTGTATCCTATATCCCTCGTATGGGCACAGGTTATATACCTTTCAAAAACTACAAAGTCCTTAAAGCTCTTTTCAACTTTCTTAAAAAACCCGTTCAGCTTTTCCAAAATACCGCCGAATATCTCATCAAGGTTGGATAATAACTCAGGATCTAAAAGCTCAGTGGTTGCGCTTGCTGTAGTGGAAATTATCTGAGTGAGTTTTAAAAACTCTTCCCTTTCATCCATTTCTCCCTACCCTATCAACAATTCTAACATCAGGCTTGGGAGGTTTCCTTAAGAAGCTCTATGTCCTCTTCTCTTACCACCGCTTTAGTGTTGAGGATAAAGATTATCCCACCCTCTTGGGTCTTTATCATGCCCTCTATCATGTTCTCCTCAATTCCCGCTATCTCCTCTACGGGTTGGATATCCTCTTCCCTCACCTTGAGTATTCCCCTCAGGTCGGATACCATCAAACCCACGGGGAAGTTTTCAAGGACCACTACCCTATTGGAATCTTTGGCACCCTTTATCCCCAAGAGCTTAGAAAGGGACACTATAGCTATAACCGAGTTCCTGAGGTTATACATCCCCTCTATGTATTCGGGAGCTTTGGGCAGGGGTGTTAGCTCCTCAACCTCTATAACCTCCTTCACCTCTCCTATAGGTATAGCAAGGTCCGTATCACCCACAGTAAAGTGCACAAAGCTTTTCATATTAGCAACCTCCTCTTGCTGTTGGGTTTCTTCTTCCGAAGAGGTGAGTTCCTCTATCTCTTCCTCCCTCAGGAGATCCTTGATAGTTACTATGAGGGCGAGCCTTTTCCCTTCATCAAGGACGAGCACACCCTTGGTTGAATCTTTGTCCATATAGAGGATTTCTTCCTTGTCCACCCAGCGGATCTCCTTTACCTCATCTACCGCAAGACCTACAGCGGTGCTTCCGAGATGCGCCACTATAACCCTCTTTTCCTCCTCTCTTGAGGGAACGCCGAGGAGGTTTTTCAGAGATATCAGGATGAGTTCTTCCTTTCTCAGAATAAAGACCCCCTCAACATAGTGAGGAGCCTGAGGTATGCGGGATACGGTTTCCGGGTAGTTCACGATTTCCCTGACCTCTCCCACGGGTAGGGCATACCATTCCCTTCCTAGACCGAAGATAACAAAACCTTCCTGTTCTCTTACTGTTTCCTTTTGTTCTCTTGTGGTGGTTTTCGTCTCTCTCCTTGCGGTTTTCTTTCTCTCCCTCGGTTTTATTACCTCCGAGAGGGTCATCAGAAAAACCACCTGAGAGTCCTTTTCAAAGAGTCCACTCACTAAGTCCTCCCTCACATCTGCTATCTCTATCTCCTCCCTATCTTTTATCGCCTCTTCGTCCACCTCCGTTATACCCAAGACCTTTTCCACCAAAAGACCCACGGGTTCACCGCTTACCTTTAGAATGATCGCGGTATCGCTCTCCGTGTCTCTGTTCCATAAGAGCCTTCCCCCGTCCACAACGGGTATAACCCTGTTTCTGAGGTTTATAACTCCTTTTATATAGGGCGGGGAGAGGGGAACAGGGAATATCTTAGAGACCTTTATGGTTTCATTTACCTCTTCTGTGGGGTAGGCAAAGGTTTGATCACCTATTTTAAAGAGGATAAAGTCCTTCATAGCTCAAGCCCTCAGTAGGCTTGAAGCTCATCTGCTACTGCGGCAAGCTCGTCTACCGCTTGAGCTATCTGCTTTATCGCCTGTTCTATTTGGGAGATAGCCTGAGAGAGTTCGCTTGTAGTTCGGGCGGTCTCTTCAGCAGCGCTGGCTATCTGTTCGGAAGCATGAACTATCTCCTCAACCCTCTTCAGGGTTTTATCCGCCCCGTCGGATATGGTTTCCATGGTCTCCCTTGCGGAAGAGGTGATGTCAACGTTTTCCGAAACCGCACCCATTATGTTGGTGGTGGTGTCCATATCGCTCAGGACCTCTGCGGAAGCCACCGTAAGTAGTTGAGAAAACATTTCAAGTTGTTCCTCTATACCCGACAGGCTCGCCTGCAGGGAGTCTATGTTCTCACTGCCTTCCATGGATAGGTTCTTTATGTCCGAAGAAACCACTTCAAAACCCTTTCCGAACTCCCCCGACCTTGCCGCCTCTATAAACCCGTTTACCGAGAGCATGTTCGTTTGAACCATTATCAGCTCAAGCTTACCTATCACCCTGTTCATCTTGTTGGTTCCCTTCTTGAGCTTCTTTAGACTTTCCATATTCTCTTCCACACCGTTTCTGAGTTCTTCCAAGTTGTTTCTGGCTTTGTTCAGCGAAGATCTGCCCATGGTATAGGCTTCTTGCGCCCTTTTGAGGACCTCAAGGCTTTCTTTGGAGCTGTTTGCCACGTTCTGGGAGGCGTTTTTCATGTTCTTGGCAAGTTCAAGCATGGACTCTGCGGATCTTGCCTGCTCTTCCGCTGCCGCCGATAGCTGATCCACCGCCTGTTTGACCTGCTCAACACTACCCGAGAACTCCTCTATAGAGGCGGATAGCTCTTCCGCTGCGGCGGCTACCTGCTCCGCCGCCTTCGCCTCTATGGAGGGGGCATCTCTGAGTTCTATAGCCATCTTCCTAAGCTCCTCGGCAGCGCTGTTTATCTGATCCATGGTCATAGCAAGTTCACTTACCGACCTTGAAATCTCCTCCGCCGCAGAAGACTGCTCTGCGGAGGCGGAAGCCACCTGCTCGGAGCTTAGCTTTAGCTCCTCAAGGGCTTGAAGCTCTTCCTTGTAAAGATTTATGAAATCCTCAACCGCAAGGTTCAGATCGGAGATCATCTTGGAAATCTTGTCAAACTCGGAAACCACTTCCTGCATACTCTCTACTTGCTTTTTCCCCTCTTCCACAAGGGAGTTTATCTGAGAAACTATCTCCTTTATGCTCTCTACAATAGATTCAAGTAATTCCTTTATCTGGTTTGCGCTCTTTTCCGAAAGCTCGGTCATTATCCTGACCTCTTCCGCCACCACCGAAAAGCCCTTGCCGTGCTCTCCCGCCTTTGCAGCTTCTATTGCAGCGTTCAGAGCAAGGAGGTTTATCCTGTCCGCTATGCGCAAAATGGAGCCGGTTACCCGTTCTATATCCGCGGAGGATTTTTCTATTACCTTTACCGTGTCCATGGTCCTCTCTATCTTTTCCGAGGTGCTGAGGATGCTTTCGCCGAGCTTTGAGATATCCTTTCCTATAAGAGCTGTTCTCTTTCCAAGTTCCGCTACCATGTCGTGAATTCGGTTAGCTTCTTCAAGCCCCTTTTCTATGGTTTGAGCTATTGACTCTATGGCACGTCGGTTTTCATCGGTGGATCGGGCGGTCTCCTCCGCCGCAGACGCGACAGCTTCAGCGGATCTCCTTGCCTCCTCGGTAGCGGAAGAAATCTGAGCCACCGAAGCGGCTATTTCCTCTGAAGTTGACGCGAGCCTTTCCACCAAAGCTTGCTTTCTTGCGGAGGTTCTTTGCTTGCCCCCCTGAGAGCCTTTGGATCTGAGACCTCGGACGGAACCTTCTTCGGGCGGTAATATGTCTTTCATCTCCGCTCACCTCCGTGTAGGGTGCTTGTCTTTATACTTTAGCCTATATCGGTTATTTTTTCAAAGAAAGGATTGCCTCTTTCACCTGAAAGGGGTCCAGAGGGCGGTTTATATACAGATCTATATCAAGACCCGCAAGTTTTTTCCTGTTTGTATTCATCGGGTCAAAGGAAAACACGATCAGCTTTGCTTTTCCCCTATCCTTCATGATCTTGTTAAATTCTTCTGGATTTTCCTTAACACACTCAAAATCGCAGAATATGTATTCGGGCGGAGAGTTCTTTAAAAATTCCTTCAGCTTTTCGGGGTCATGAACTACCTCTACCTTCTCCAAAACATCGCCGAGGGAGAGCTTTAAGGCTTCAGCAAAGAACTTTGATTTGGATGTGATTATGGCATCCATAGCAAACTCCTTCAAAAAATTTCATCTAAATATAACACCTTGATCTTTAAGCGACCAAAGATTTAAAATTTGCGTCCGATATTGTTAGATTTTTTAACTTTTCTTACTGAATTATTGATATCGCCTTACTGCGATTCGGCAGTTTCTTCTCGCTCATAGGCGCTCCCTTCATGCTATATTCAAAGTAATGGAGTGGGGACAGGTTGTAACGATAATCTTCGGTGTGGCGGGCTTTATGGGGATATTTATGTTTCTGACAAACAAGCGTATAGACTCCCTTGAAAAGAGGTTTGATGATGTTAACCGAAGATTTGACGATGTTAATAGGCGCCTTGACAAGATAGAAGAGGACATAAGAGAAATCCGTCAGCTTGTATATATTTCCATTGGAGAGCCTGCAAAGAAGTATCTCAGTTTAAGCCAAAACACTCTTGGAACGTATTTATGCCTTGGAAATAATCTTGAGGATTTTCCTCATAAGCTCTATATGAGAAGAAAGGTTTGAAAATATCTCCTCCGCCACTTCTTCATGGTAAGTGTGAGAAGTCCTGTTCCTGTCATCTATCATCCTAAAAAGCTGAACGGTTTCCTCCTGACTTATCAAACCTACCGAAAAGAATTCCCTTATACATCCCTTAGGAGACCTACATACAATTCCGTGTTTCACTTCAAGGAACTTCTTGATCAGTTTCCACATAACTTCTACGCTGAACTCAAACCTCTGAATTGCGCTGTCTCGGAAAAACTCATAGTCTTCAGTTCCTTTAGAGTTCCGAGCCTTTTCGTAAGATATTTCTAACCTGCTTAGTGCTTTTCTGTAGTCATTCAGAAGTTTCTCTAAAGCCATCTGATGCCCTCTTTCTGAACTACTTCTTTTAGATACTGAGCCTTGTTTAAATCCACGATGTCAACTTTAAAGGGTAAGTTGCTTTCCTCTAAGATATACCCCAAAACCGCCAATTTGTCGGATATGTCCTTTCTGGAAAGGATAGCAATATCTACATCTGAAAATTCAGTATTTTCCCCACGTGCCCTTGAACCAAATAGGTAAACCTCTACCTCCTCATCTCGGAAGAAGTCTCTAAGAAAGTCCCTCAGTTCCTCAAGGGTTGTCATCCCATTCTTAATTAAACCCTTACTCCAAAACTACAACCCCCTCTGCCATAACCCTGCCGATCAAAATTTTTCCCGTGTTCTTTGACTTTACCCTTACCGTATCTCCCCAGAAACCGTTTTCAAGGGCTGTGGCGGGAAAGCTTATCTCAACGTTACCAGACCTGTAGACCAC
>WFYH01000188.1 GCA_015490215.1 Aquificaceae bacterium | reverse complement strand
CACAGCTACCGATACGGCTCCCCTTTCGGGAACCTATCCTAAGACGTGCCTTAGAAGATACGGGGCAAGACCACTGAGGAACGAGTTCAAACACGAAATAGGCATCAGGATACTCATAAAGAAGGTTATAGAACTCGGGGCGCAGCACGATATAGCCATGATTCCTCTCTTTGCTTACTCTCACCTTCACTACTTCAAACTTTTCTTCAAGAAAGAAAGAGGAGCAAAGGCAACCGATTCCCTGATTGAAAAGATCGGCTACCTGCTTTACTGTCAGAACTGTATGAACAGGGAACCCGTGGGTGACCCCTTCGGGATAAAGAGGATGTGTCCCTTGTGTGGGGAGAAGCTGAACCTTGTAGGTCCCCTGTGGTTGGGTGAACTCTGGGACAGGGAGTTTACCGAAAGCGTCGTGGAGGACTCCAAAGATCTTGACTTCATATCAAAGGAGACCAAAAAGATCCTATCCCTTATAGCCCAAGAAGCGGAGCTTCAGACGGTGGGCTTTTACATGTTCTCCAAATTGGCGAAAAGGGTTGGGCTTTCCCGCCAACCTCCGATAAAGAAGGTGGTTGAGTTCTTCGGGGGGAAAAGGACCCACTTTGAAGGGGACGCCTTCAGAACCGATCTTCCCCACCGAGAGGTCTTGGAAAAGACCTGTGAGATAAAAAGGATCCTTGAAGGTTGATCCCTTACGTCCTAAATTACAACATCGCCATGAAGAAGATCGTCAGCCCTATAAACCTTCGCAAGGATAGGCTTCCTCCCGGTCAGCATTGGATACCCTATCCCATCGTTTACGACATAGTGGATCATCTTCCCGATTGGGATATGGAGTCTTACAGGTTCAAAGTGTGGGGAGAGGTAGAAAATCCTATAGAGCTTACATACGAGGAGCTTCTGAAACTTCCCTCGGTGGAGCTGGTGGCGGATTTCCACTGCGTTACGAGGTGGAGCGTAAAGGAGATCAGCTGGGAAGGAGTGCCCGCACGGGAGATACTCAAACTGGTAAAGCCCAAAGAAAGCGCAAAGTTTGTCTTCGTATACTGCCTTGAGGGCTATACCACCAACATGCCTTTGGAATACTTCGCCCGTGAGGATACCATCCTTGCCTACAAGATGTTCGGTGAGACCCTTCCCAAAGAACACGGATACCCCCTAAGGTTGGTGGTGCCGAGGTTGTACGCTTGGAAAAGTGCAAAGTACGTTTGGGGAATTGAGCTGAGGGAAACGGACAAGCCCGGCTACTGGGAGGAGAGGGGCTACCACATGCTCGGAGACCCTTGGAAGGAACAGAGGTTCTGGGGATCCGACCGATGGATCTTGTGAGCGCAAGGATGCGGGCTTCCCTCAAGGGAAAGCACGTTTCGGGTGCCGAACGGATAGTTCTTCCCGACGATATACCGGAGGTTTTAAAGGAGCTTTTAAACCGTCCAAAAAACTACGACAGCCTGATCGTAACTTTAGAAAGGCTCGGCTCAGTGGAAACCTTTAAGGCGTTCCTTCCTGTAAGCTCATACACCTTTTCCTCCGTGGAAGAGGCAAGGGAGTTTGCCCTTTCCAAGCTCATCGTTGCGGGTGTTCCAGAAAGCGTGGCTCGGAGGGCGATCTCCCTTCTTTCGGAAGGTGCTAACCCAAAAGGGGGGAACATGAGGGGAGCTGTCCTTATGGATATAAATTCGGGGGAGCGCCTTGAACCTGATAGGGAAAGGGGGATAAGAACCGTCAGGGTGGACTGGGAAAACAGGAGGGATGTTAAAGAAAGAATCCTTTCAAAAGGCTACACGGAAAGGACGCTGGACGCCCTTGCCTTGGCGAACAAGAACATCCTCTGCGGTGTCGTTGCGGAGCTGTGCTGGAGCGACGACCCCGACTACTTGACGGGCTACGTGGCTTCCAAAAAAACCGGGTATGTGAGAATAACACCGCTTAAGGAAAAAGGAGACCCCCTCGGCGGGAGAGTATACTTTATCCCTAAAGAGAAAACAGGGGAGATAATAAGGTGTTTGGAAAAGAGGGCAATCCTTTTAAGGTGGTAGCCTTCCTGCTTGTGGTCCTGCTTTCCCCGATAGTCTTCGTAGGTCTTTCCACACGGGTTGCCTTTATGGAGTGGTTTATAGAGTGGGAGTATTCAAAGGAGGATTTCCCAAAAGACAGATACGGTCTTGATGACGAATACAGAAAGTATCTTGCCAAACTGGGCTTGCGTGCCGTCCTTTCGGACGAGGGAATGGAAGAGTTTAAGAGGGCTACCCTTCCCGACGGGAGGCTTGCCTTCAACAGGCGTGAAGTAAAACACATGGAGGATGTAAAGAACCTGCTGGAGGTTGCCTTTCCCGCTGTTTACGCTTCCGCTCTGCTGTGGGTTTTATCCCTTTTTGTCCTCAGGAAGCCGAGGCTCGTAGGAAATGCCCTCGTGGCGGGTTCCTTCTTTAGCCTGCTCTTAGCTGGCGGGATAGGGCTTTTTTCTTATTTGAACTATGACCTTGCCTTTGAGCTTTTCCACAACTACGTCTTTGACCCCTACTCTTGGAGGTTCCGCTACACGGACACCCTGCTCAGAATATACCCCATGAAGTTCTGGAAGGACGGCACCTTCTTCGTCGTGGGAACTTCGCTTTTCCTATGTGCGCTATCTTTGATAGCGGGGCTCTACCTTAGACTCAAAACTCGCTGAAGATGAGCTTGTTGGGATCCTCATCGGACGGCTCAACACCCATGCTTATCAGAAAGTCCTCCAAGTTTCCCCTGTCCTTTAGAGGTGTGATCTTCTTTTTCCCCTGAGGTGTTTCCCACAGAACCGTGTAAGAGTCACCCTTAACGACCACGTCCGCCTTCAGCTTTTTAAAACCCTTCTCTTCCATAACCTTTTCAAAGGTTTCTTCATCAAGGGCAAGTACGAAAAGGGGGTAGTCCTTTCTCACCTCAGCCGAGTCGGGAACCGTATCTTCCAATTTGTTGAAAACCTCAAGCATGGCTTCTGAAACCGCCCTGCCGAAGTCCTCTTCGGAGAGCCTATCTTCGCCGATGAACCATATCTGATACCTATCCTCGTAAGAGGTGAGTTCAAGCTTGAAGAATTTCATCTCAGAACCTTTTCCTTCCTCTTGAGACCCAGATCCTCAAGGAGCTGGTAGTCCTTCTTTATGTCCCTTCCCGCTCTGGTAAGGTAGCCTCCCACCATCATGGCGTTGGTCATCAGGGCAGCCATACCGTGAAAGTCCCTCAGGTTCTGTTCCCTGCCACCGCAGAGCCTTAGCTCTGCCTTGGGGTTTGTAAACCTGAACATGGCTATGACCTTGAGGGCTTCCAAGGGCTTTATCCCCGGCGCCCTTTCAAGGGGCGTCCCGGGTATGGGCATTAGGAAGTTAAGGGGTATAGAATCTACCTCCAGCTCTCTGTAGGTTAAAGCGAGGTCAACCCTGTCTTCGTCCTCTTCCCCCATCCCGAATATACCGCCTGAGCAGGTGGAAAGCCCTACCTCTTTTATCCTCTTTATGGTTTCATACCTGTCCTCCCAGCGGTGGGTGGTTACTATCTTTGGGAAGAAGTTCCTGCTCGCCTCAAGGTTGTGGTTTACCCTCTTCACGCCTGCCTCCTTGAGCTTTTGCAGGCTTTCCCTGTCAAGGGTTCCCGCCGAAACGCATACGTTTATAGGAAGCCCCTCTTCCTTGACCTTGGAAACCGCCTGCGCAATCTTGTCCACCTCCTCGGGTGTAGCCTGCTTGCCCGCAAGGACTACACAGTATCTGTTGGCTCCGAACTCTACGCCCCTGTAGGCACCCTCGATTATCTCCTCTTCGGGAACGAGGTTGTAAACATTTATGGGGGTTTTGTAAAACTTAGACTGGGCGCAAAACTTACAATCCTCCGGACAGGCTCCGCTCTTTGCATTTATGATTGAACAGAACTCTATCTCCCCCTCCGGAAAGAACTTCTTCTTTATTTTTTGGGCAAAGTGGACCAAAAAGGGCACATAATCGTCCGGAATACGCAAAAGGGCAAGGGCTTCTTCCTTGGTCAGGGGCACATTCTCGGAAGCCTTCTGATAGAGATCTATAACAAGGCTTTCATACCTGTCCATCTTTCCGACCTCCACAGGGGAAATGGCGACTCAAATAATTTACACCTTTCACCGAAAAATCAACCTTATTCTAAAGATATCTCGCTCACCCGTTTGCTGTGATCTATCCTATCTAAACTTTTGCATGACGTGAGCTACCTCCTATAAAGTTTTTAAGCAGGAACAGAGCAAACCTGTCATTAGGAGAAGGAGAAAACCTCAAATACCGCCCTGCAACGCCTCGGACAAATCCAACCAGTTCAACAAGCTCAAGCACAACGAGTGAAAATACAAGAGACAACAAATACTTCCCAAAATCTATACCACTGAGCTTAGACCTAAACCTGAAAAGCACAACATGCCACACCGCAATTACCCAGAGCTTCACAGCTCTGAGTTTACTCACCATGTAGCTTTCAAGCCCATGAGACTTGAGGACCTTTATCTCGCTCTCTATCTGCCACCTGTGCCTGTAGAACATCTCAAACTGACTCTTGCTCAAACCCTTGTTGCTAACCACAATCCTTTCCTTGCCGCTCCCCTACCCAACTCTGTAGGCATAAAGAGGCTTGCTTACTCCCTTGAGCTTTACCTTCTCCAGTCTCGGAAACCATAGATCTTTGAGCTTTTCTTTGCTCTCCCAATCTGCTCTCCCCTGGCTTATGGCACACACGAAGTCTATCTCTTGTGAAAGCAAGAAGTTAAGGAGCCTGTTGCAGGTAAGCCCCGCATCGCAAAGAAGGACAAGGTTGGGAAATAGCTTCCTCAAAGGTGGCAGAAGCTTCCTGAGAGCGGAAATCAGAGCATATACAGGTTTAACTTCGTGGAGGAGCTCAACGTAAAGAGGAATTCTTGATCCGTTTGTCCAGAGGACAATGACCAGAGCTCTGTGTATGGGGATAACCTTTCTGGAGTAAGGATCGTAGAGCTTTTTAACACCTTCAATCTTTGAGCTGTCTTTTCTCAGGAGTGTGGTATCTGCGATGAGAAAGGTTCCGTGAGAGGAACTGAGTTTTGAAAGGAGCTCAGGAACTTTGAAAGAGTTGAGGCAGAGTAGGTAGGAGAGGAGGATAGGGTGTAGGGAGAATGTGAGAAAATATTGAGGAAAAGGTGTTGTATTTAGTTTCGTCATTTCTTTCACCTTCATGAGAGGTTTCTCGGGGAGGTTCTTTTTTACAGACTTGAGCGGTTTCTTGTCAAGGGTTGCAAAACTTTAGACTGAAAGAATAGGACAGGAGCTACTTTACAGGATTTTTCTGTCCTGGAAGTACAGAGACTAAAGTTTTACACTATTTTGTTATCAAATCTGAAAGCAAACGAGAAATCTGTTGTATACACTTATTAAGCTTTCCTTTTTCACAAAGTTTAATTTCCTCCTTTAACTTTAATTTTCCATTACTTTTCTCAAACATATTGCTTAAAGCTGAACTTATTTTATTGGGTATGCTTTTATCTTCATCAATAGTGGTTAAAATTATAATCCACTTTCCTTCATAATATATTTCCATTTTTATACTCTCTCCTTCAAATGTGAATCCTTCCATAACAATCTTAGGTGGTATAGACCTGCTACTACTTTCTAAATAATAGCTTAGAGTAAAAGGTCTATATACACACTCACCCTCCAGTCTCCACCACTCTTTCCTCTTACTAATAGGTTTCAACTTAAAGTATTTACTAAAAAAGTTCCAGCTGAAGAGCTCTACATGGCGAGAAGCTGTATTGCTTTTACTTAAAATAAGAACACGAGTAGGGTTGTTAATATCACCATCTATATATATCCTGAGCTTATTAGAACCTAGTACCCCCTTAATTGCTTTGTAGTTAGCTGTATATTCAATGCAAACTGGATTTTTTATAAAGTGTGTTCTCCAATCTTTACAATCACCTTGATAGTTATCTACGATATTATCTAATTGTTTGCGAATATCATCTGTAAAGTTAATTTTCTCTAGCAACTGTTTTAAATATTGTTTTTTACTGTTATCACTGTTATCTTCAAAAACCCTAATCCAGTTATCTAAACGTTCTCTAATACTCGTATCAAAATTACAAAAGGTTTTATATTCACCTACCTCTGGCATATAGTCTCCAAAAGTTAATAATGCTCTATAAAAAAGAATTTGATTTTGCTTATTATTCCTAAATAAATCCCAAACAGTTTCAAACTTTTTATAATAATCCTCAAATTTGTGCACGTCTTCATCGGAGAAGTCTATCAGAAAACCTATGTTCCCTTGTAGATACCAGTGTCTCTCCGCCTTCTCTATAGGACCTCTCCATTGATTATTAGCCGTTATTAATTTTGCTTTTCTTATTTCTTCTTTGACTTGTTCTTTCCTAAAGAATGAAATTTCATCTTGATTTTCTTTTAACCATTCTAAGAATGAAGATTTTCCACTGCTTATAAAACTTTCATTAATTTTATTTATGGCTTTGATCGCATTAATCAAATCCTCTGTAGGATTTCTGTCAAGCCTAGTATTATTTACTAAATTAAGCAATACCCTAATATAATTGTCATCAAAATCATAAACAAAATAGGAAAAAGCTACATATAATCTAACTCTATCATAATTTGTAGGTTCCCTTAAGGTATCTTGAGGGTCTTTATCTACTTTCTCTTTAAAGACAGGTTCAAAAATAATTTTCAAAACTTTATCTTGTTTTATTAAATTCGAGAGATTAATACTACTACCTAGTTTGTCGTAAAGCCTTTTTAAAAATTTTCTAATTTCCTCCAGATTATTATTTTCCTTTATTACTTCAATACCGAAATCTAAGTAGGGGTCTCTTTTTATAAAATCTTCTAGCCTTTCCCTATCTGAAAGTTTATCCATACCCACATAAAGATTAAGCAATACATGGTATAAAAGTGCATAAAAGTATCTGTCTGCTAATATAGGAGCGTTTTCAATTTCGGTTTTTTCTTTAGCTATGTTCCAGAACACATCCATGTATTCATTGTCAAATTTCGCTTGCTCAAGTGGATCTTCTATAAATTCAAAAAGTCTGGCTTTGAAGCTTTCAAAGTTAGTTAATGGTTTACCTCTAGCGTTCATTTTTACATAAATATCTTCACCAAGGTTATACTTTTCCAAGGGAAGAAATCTAAACTTTATATTGTTCTCTACTTTTTTTGGATCTAAATTTTCAAACTCTTCCTCAATCCACTTAAGCATTTGTAAAACCGCTTTTACAGTAGGATCCTTCCTCCATATTTTAAAGAACCAATTAGAGTTTTCTATAGCTTCTATCAAATGTATGCCGTTAGATAGTTCTTGCTTCAATTTTTGCCAGTTTTCTTCTTTGCTTAACTCTGTAAAGAAGTCTTTAGATGTTGACCTAAGCTCATATGTAAAATTCTGAAGGAAGTTCTCGTAGTTTCCATTCTTTAGAGTTGAATAGTAATAAAGTAGAAACACAGTAGTAAGCCTTTGTTGACCATCTATAGGTTCAAATTTATTATCTTTGAGACTTCCATAAATGAAATCCAAATCTACAGAGCTATTTATTTTTTCTTTTATATAATCCAAGAACTTTTTAGCTTTTCCTTCTTCCT
>WFYH01000187.1 GCA_015490215.1 Aquificaceae bacterium | reverse complement strand
TTACCCAGATCATCCTCACAAGCTCACCGTATCTCCACTTGATAAAGTCGTTGATGTCCGAAGTCCACCTCTTGCCGTCGTAGGTCCACATCCTCCATACGAACCTCTCCATGTTCCCGGTAAAGTGGATCTCTATTACCCTGTCGGGCTCCTTCCTCTTGTAGAGCTCCTCCCAGGGGACGTAGCTTTTGAGATCCGCGTAGGTCAGGACTTTGTGTTTGGCGTTTTTCAGTCCCACTCCGGGGTCGTCCATCCTGCATAGGGGCTCGGGGTTAAGCATAGCTGCGGTGGGACCAAAGTCGTAGTTCTTTAGCTTTGGCTCACACACTCCGCAGGGATCTTTCTTCATACCATGCATCCCGTGCATACCATGGTGCATGTGCCCCATACCGTGCTTCATCTGACCGTGTCCCATCATGTGCTTCATGTGGGCTCCGCCGTGGGCCTCCATGCCTCTTTCGGGGGGTTTTCTTCTCGGGGGAATAGGACCTTCCATCCCCGGCTCCGGAGCGAGGGTTCCCCTTGCGTATCCGCTCCTGTCCATGGTTTCCGCAAAAATGGTGTAGGCTCTGTATTCATTAGGCTGGACTATAACGTCATATCTTTCCGCCACCGCTATCCTGAACTCGTCTACCTCAACGGGCTGGACGTTCTGCCCGTCCGCCTGAACTACCGTCATCTTGAGTCCCGGAATTCTTACGTCAAAGTAAGTCATCGCGGAAGCGTTTATGAACCTGAGCCTTATCTTTTCCCCGGGCTTGAATATGGCGGTCCAGTTCTCTTCCGGAGTGTGCCCGTTCATCAGGTATATGTAGGTGGCACCTGTAACGTCCGCTATGTCTCTGGGGGACATCCTCATCTGCGCCCACATCATCCGCTCTCTCAGGGCTTGGGAAAAGCCCTTGGTTTTTATGTCGTTGATAAAGTCAAAGATCGTCCTCTTGTTGTAGTTGAAGTATCCGTCTTCTTTTTTGAGTCTTGAGAGTATCCAGTGAGGATCCTCAAAGGACCAGTCGGAGAGAACTATCACATACTCCCTGTCGTAGGTGAAAGGTTCAGGTTCCTCTGGTTCTATAAGAAGTGGTCCGTAGTGACCGAGCTGTTCCTGAAGTCCCGCGTGAGAGTGATACCAGTAGGTTCCGTACTGCTTTACTTTGAACTTGGCTGTGAACTTCTCACCGGGCTTAATTCCGGGAAAGGTAACTCCGGGAACGCCGTCCATCTGGTAGGGTAGGAGTATCCCGTGCCAGTGTATTGAGGTTATTTCGTCAAGCTCGTTGTAAATGTTCAGCTCCGCCCACATGCCCTCTTTGAGCTTCACTAAAGGTGCAGGGAGATTATCGTTGAGAGCTATACCTTTTCCTATCTTTCCGTCAAACTCTATGGGAGCTTTTCTGACGACGAGATCGTAGATGATTGTGTCTCCTTTTATTTTGTAATCTCCTATTTCAACACCTTTTGATGCAGTTTGAGGTTTCCCGAAGGAAGAAATAAGTCCACCTGTTCCGTATAAAGCTCCCGCTAAAAGAGATCCCTTTATGAAATCTCTTCTTGTCATTTCTATCTCCTCCACCTGAAGTAATTGCTAATGAAACCTTATTGCGAATGATTTGTGAATTCAATATTTAAATTGCAAGGTAATTTAGCGTGAATTTACCCCCTTAGCTTATAAAACGCCTTTGTCTTTAGAAGAAGCTCCTCCCACTCTCTGACGGGATCCGAGTCCCAGACAATACCGCATCCTGCAAAGTAACTAAGATTATCTTCAACGCCGTAGGCGGTTCTTATGAGAACGCTGAGGGTGAAGTTTCCATTTTCCTCTACCAACCCTCCCACACCGCAGTAATAGCCTCGGGCGTGGGGTTCAAGCTCGTCTATTATTTCCACAGCCCTACGCTTGGGTGCCCCCGTCACCGAAGCGGGCGGGAAGGTAGCCTTGATGATCTCACGTAGACTCTTGTTGGTTCTTCCTACAACGGTGGAGTGCATCTGGTAAAGCGTTTTGTAAGGGGAGACCTTGAACAGCTCTTCAACCCTCACGGACCCTATTTCTGCGACCCTGCCTATATCGTTTCGCATCATATCGGTGATCATCAGGTTCTCCGCTCTTTCTTTGGGGCTTTCAACCAGCAGACGTGGATCCCGGCTCGTTCCCTTTATCGGACTGCTTCGAAGCAGGTTCCCCTCCTTTTTTAGGAAAAGCTCCATTGAACCGCTGATAACGTAAAAGTTCTCCGTCTCAAGGAAAAAGCCAAAAGGAACAGGTTGTCTTGTAAAGAATTCAAGGAACAGACTCCGTGGGCTACCCTTTAGCCTAAAGTCAATCCTTGAAGACAGGTTTATCTGATATACATCCCCCTTGGCTATGTAATCCTTAATCCTCCGCACACCTTCTATAAACTCTTCCCTGCTGAGGGAAAAGCCTAAAAGTTCAAGCTGCGGATCAGCCCCCCTTTCGTTTAACGAGTAGGGAACGACCTCATCTAGTTCTGCATAAACTATACAAGGTAAAGGGGACGTCTTCAGGGGAACACCGAGGGTGGAAGTTCCGTAGTCGTAAGCTATCAAAAGAAAGCCTCTGCCGTAAATTTCCAAATCATCTATGTTTTTTAAAAAGTGAACTTCTTTTACCTTTGCTTCGTAGATCCCTTCCGAAGATATCCATCCACCGCTAAGTAGCAAAGTAGCCATGTTGTAGGAGATATATAATGTCTAACAAGGAGGGTGCAAAAATGGTCATACAAATTTCTCCTGTGGAGGTAGACGTTGAACCTCTCGTCACAAGGGTATTCCTTAAGGCGATTGACCTGCTGGGTGGTCTGCAAAAGCTCGCCGAGTTCAGAACCCTGACTTGGCTCCCTTCCCTTGCAAGGGCTTCCTTTGCGGTGGTTCTGAGAGAGGAATTCCTTAAAACCGAAGAAGAGATCGCAGAAACGGTGGGTCTTACCAAACAGACGGTTAGGAACATCCTTAGAGCGGACCCAGAGCTTGCAATGTATAAGATCAAAAATCTTGACCAGCTCACCCAAGAGGAGAAAAAGGAGCTGAAGGTCCACACAGCAGGTGGTATAGCCAAGCTTGCCTACAAGCTTGTAAAAGAGGGGCATGAGGAACCTACCATATTTCTTGAATACTGTACCCAAGCAGCTCAGGCTCTTGACATACCTTGGGCTTACATGGTTCTAAAAAGGATAAAGGGGACCGACTTCCCCATCCACTCGCCCGAGGATATAAAGGAAAAGCTCTCGGGCATAATGATCAAAGGCAGGAAAGCCGAAGAGGTCATAGAGGAGCTTGACTACCCCATTAAAAATCCTGCGGAACTCCTCCACAGAATAAAGGAAAACCTCAAGATGCACGGCATAGACTGATCCCAACTTTATGCGCTATGTGGCTTTCTTGTTCCTCTTCCTCCTGTTTTTATACCTCTTCCTCGTAAAGCCTTTTGTAGAGCGCTTAAATCTTCGGGTGTACGCAAAGGGCGTTGATGTAGACCTTGAAAGGAAAACCCTTAGCCTAAAAGAGTTCTATCTTTACCTAGGGCACAACCTCTTCCTCTCTTTAAGGCGTCTGCATCTGGGTTTTCCCGCTACGCTGTCTGCAGATGAACTTATCTTCGTAAAGATCGCAGAGAAAAAAACTGCGGGCAGACCCTCTGAGAAAAGGCAGGCGGGCTTCGTTGTTCCCGAGTGGATAGGATCCCTGAACGTTAAGATCAACAGAGCACTCGTAACCCTCGTAAATCCCAAAGGCTTTGTTTCCGTTGAAGGGCAGAAGCTGGAGCTGAGCGAAGGTGCCCTCAGAGGTGTCCTCGGTATCTCAACGGGAAAGCTTTTCTTAGAGATCTATCTTAACGACATCACTCTCAAGGGGGAGAAGATCCTCATCGGGGATGTGGAAGTTGTTTCTGACCTATTCAAGGCGAATTTAAAGGGGGAGGTTCTCCTCCCCCAGCAAAAAGGATCCTTCACCTTTGGGGGATATACAACTACCCTTGACAGGAAAGCCTTCAGGATTGAAAGGGTAACCTTTAAAGGAAGCGCAAACGTCACCCGAAAGGGGTTAAAGGCGCAGGCTTTCTTAAACACGAAAGCCTTTATTCTGAAAGAAAGGGATGTATTCAAAGACTTAAGGGGAGAGGTTCACCTCAATCTACCCTTCGGGGGTGAGGTGAGCTACGGAGGTTCCCTTGAAAACCGCAGGATGTTTATATCCTTCTCGGGAGGCAGGGAGAAACTATTTTTGAAGGCTGAAAGATTCTTTGTGGACTCAAAGCTTTTGGGTGTAGGGGTTCCTCTTTTTGGCTGGGCAAAGGGGGAAGGGGTTTACAGCTTCTCCAGAAGAGAGCTTGAGGTGCTCTTGAATGCGGAACACCTCTTTGTCGGAGGGGAAAGTCTTGGTAAGAGCCTTTTGCACCTTTCCCTGTCCTTTGGAAACAGCTTTCACGGAAGGGTGGAAGTGTTTGGAAACGGGAACTTGGTCTTTTCAGGAAGGTTTAAGGAAAAAGAATTTCTCGGCAGGGGGAGCGTGAAAGGTTATCCGATAGCGAGGAACAGCCTGTGGACTCTGGCGGATGCAGACTTTGAAGTCAGCTACAGAGATAAACCGATTGCTCAAGGGAGGGGCAAACTAAGCTCCCTTTCCTTCAGGGACATAAACCTACCGCCCCTTTCCTTCAGTTTCCAATTGGAGGGAAAAAAATTAGAAGTAGTTTACAGGGCAAAGGGGTTTGAAGGGTCAGCGAAGGGAGTGTTAGGAAAAAGCCTTATTTCAATGAACAGTTTCAAGGATTTTACCCTGCCCTACAGGGGTTTTGACCTGAAGATCTCTGAAGGCATAGCCGAGCTATCTACATACGACGGTAAAGTTTTTTTCGGTTTTAGGGGGAAAGGTTCGGTAACTGGCAAAAATATCCGAGCTTTAATTTCCTCCACCCTCAAGCTGGAGAAAAAGGAAAACCTTTGGGGCGAGTTGGATGCTAAGTTGGAAAGCCTAAAAGTGGGGGATAAAGAGCTGAAAGAGGGTTTTGCGAAGTTGGAGATGGAAGATACCATCCTTACGGGTTACCTTGAACTTAAGGATATCTTCCGAGGAAACCTGAAAGCGGATCTGGACACCAAAAGGCTGAACCTCTCGGGCAAGGTAGCCTATGCAGGCATTGAGGGAAGCTACCAATTTTTGGGATCTCTTAAGGAAGGGAGTTTTTCCTTCAACGGCACCGCCCTTAAGGGAGATTTACCGCTTAGGGTTGACCTTTCCTACGAGGATAAGAATCTGAGCCTCAAGGTGGATGGGATATTTTTTAGGAGGGGCGCGATCAGCGCCGTCTTTGAGGGAGCTAAGGCTGAGGGAACCTTTGAGAGATTAAAGGTTGAGATCGGATCCCTACAGGTCAGGGTTTTGAACAGAACCGCCCTTTCGGTGCTCTTCCGCCCAAGTGAGCTTGACTTAAAGGGAAAAAGTTTTTCTTTGGAAGGTGTCCTTGAAGGTGTAGCAAGCGGAGGGTTTAAGCTGGCTTGGAAGGGAGGAAAGGATCTCCTTTTCAAATCTGAAGGTGAGGTTGACTTAGAAAAGCTCTCTTTCTTCACCGCTACGCCCGTGGGGGGAAGGCTCAGCGGGCTTTTAAGATACGAGGTGTCCTATGAAAAAGGTATTCTCTCTGCCCTACTTGAAAGTCCTGAGCCTGCAACTATGCACTCAAGGTATCTGCAACTTCCTACCAAAGTTTACGTGGACGGACACCTTTACGATAGAGCCTGCGCACTGTTTTTGACCCTTTGGAACGAGAAAGGAGGAATAAACATACACATAGGATCCCTTGATCTGAGGAACTTTTACGTTTACTTCATTTCCCGTGATCTGCACCTCAGGTATGTAAGTAAGTCTTTGAAGGTTCACCCACTGGTAACGGCGGAGGGTTGGGTGTGGGTAAAGAATCTGAAAAAAGTCTCCGTGGAGGCATCCGCCCTGCTCGGCGGAGAGGTGAAAATAGAGAAGATACCTTCCGCAGGAGAAAGCTCGGGTGAAAAGAAGGGTAAGAAGTTCCCCTTAGAAATCACCGTGGACGTGAAGTTTGACACCCTAAACCCCATAAGGGTTCGCCTCCCAGAAG
>WFYH01000186.1 GCA_015490215.1 Aquificaceae bacterium | reverse complement strand
TCATTCAGCAAATCTTGAACCAGAACCTTTGAGTAATCTATTTCAATATTATGCTTGTCCAAAAATTTTCTGAAAGAATTAAGGATTTTGTCGTTCTCTATGAAAAATTGAATTATTTTTGAATTCCTTAATTTATTGTATTCTTTTGCATACTCTCTCCATTTATTTTTCCATTCTTCAACATCTTTATCGGTTTTCCTTTCCGCAATTAACAAACTAACCTTTGTTGATGTGTAAGGCTCAAAAGCTTCCTCAGGCAGGCTGATAATAGCCTTTAGTTTGAAGTACTTATAAAGGAAATTCCTGATATACAGATTTTCTTTAGTATCAAAAACACTTTCCGGCAACACAACCCCCAATCTTCCTTTAGGTGCTAATAGCTGGAACCATCTTTCTATAAATAGATTCTCCGAATTTTTCTTATCATAAAAGACAAAGGTATCTTTTATGTATCTGTAAGACCTCATTGCTTCAATCTTCATGGAGAAAGGCGGATTTGACATCACTACATCAAAACGCCCATTTATCAGCTTTGGATAAATACTTGTTTCTTCACTTTCAGCCAATAAACCAACATCTTTTCCTTTCCACTTTCTTGTATAATAAGGCTTACCATTTATCTTGAAAGGCATTAAGCCGTCTTCAATAAAAATATTCATGTTTCCGTCGCCATGCAGAATCATGTTTAGTTTGGTTGCTAAACCTAAACGAGCGTTCGGCTCAATCCCATAAATATAATCTTCTGCCCAACGATGTTTCTTATTAGGATCTTCTAAGTCCTTTATTTTTTCCTTTAAAAAACGAGTTAGTTTTAATTTATCTTTATTTTTTAGCACTTCTTTTGTAATAATTTTCATTGCTTCAATGAGGAATGTGCCACTACCAGCCGCAGGATCAATAATATATGGGAAGTGTGGGTATGTTTGATTCAACTTGTGTATTGCTAATTTATCTAACTCTAATGCATAAATCAGAAATCTGACAATATTTTTATGGGTGAAGTACTGTCCTTTACTCTGCTTAAATTCATTCTGTAGTATGCTCTCAAAGAATAAACCTAAGACATCTTCTTCTTTGCTATGAACATTCTCCGTTAAGGAAACTTCTTGGAGCTTTTCTACGGCATAAAATAACTTTTCATAAGTAAATTTATCTCTCTCAACCAAAGGTATTTCTTTTATTTTTTCGTTATCATAGTTTAAAAGTTCTTTCAAGGCGATTTTGTATTTTTCTTCTAATCTTTTTGCCAGTTCTATTGGTGTTTCTGGTTTACCATTTTTATAAAATATTTGAAAATCGTAAATCTCTCCTTCGGGCGTAGATAACTCATCGTATATTTTAACGAGCATGATTTTGATTAAATGATAGAATATATCGTTATAATCAGCTTCACCTCCAGCCCATAATTTGTTGTGCAGATCTACTCTCAGTTTTTCAAAGTCTGCAAGAGTATAATCCTTCCTTAAAGGTTTTAAACCACTAATTGTATCTGGCTTCTCTATATTGGCATATGTATATTTTTTCGCCGTACCATAGTCCGCCGGTATCTCATCTAATGAAGGTTCTCCTGCCTCTTTCCAATCTTCATAAGTTGGGAATCGTTCAAAATCTATTATAATTGCCCTATCTAAAACTTCTCCGTTTTCAATTTCTATTGTATATAGGACTAAGTATTTTGGTTTTATTTTACCTCTTATTTCTTGCTTAGCAATTGCGAAAAGTTGATTTTCTATGGCACTATCTTTCTCTTTGATAAAGTTATCCGGGGTTTTGCACTCCAATAACATAAATGGATGACCCTTTTTAGTTTTAACAAGAATATCTAAACGAGCTTCTTTTTTAGAAGGATGACCTATAGAATACTTTTTCTCTAATTCTATCGCTTCACATGGATAACCAAGCTCCTTTATAAGTCTCAAAACGAGATAAGTCCTTATGTAAGCCTCATCTTCAAAGTTTTGTTTTTGATGTTGTTTAATACAACTTTGAAAATCTATCTTTTTACTCTTTTCATCAAAAATTGTAAGAATTTCCTTTTTAGGATCCAGATCTTCAAATCTTTTTAGTATTATTGGTTTCCAGTTTTTTACCATCTTCCTCATCTCCTCAATATGATTTCTTCCTTATTTTTAAATATTCCTAAGGCGGCGTGCGGAGTTTCTGCTAACTCGTTTATATCAGCATTGCGGATATGCTCCAATTTTGGAATGATATCCGCAGTCTTGCACATATATATCCCTCCGGGTGAAGTCATATCCCTTCCTCCTCCATCAGCCTATCAAGTGGATTCTCAATTTTTGTAAGGCTCTCTTTGCTTACATGGGTATAAATTTCAACTGGGACATCTATCCCTTCAGTTAAAACCCTTGCGTTTGTTAAAGCCCTCACATCTTCTTCACCCTGAGGACCCACCCTCAGCCAATCAAGGAGCCTTTTCCTCTCGCTTCCGGACATGCTTCCATCTATGTGGAAGGTGGATATTTAGCCTGAAAAAAGAGCCTTCCAGCTTCCTGCGGATTATTTCCCGATGCACTGAGAAGTTTCTGAATCACCTCCTCGGTGGATATAACCATAGCCCCTCCTTCTATAAAAGGATTATACAAGACTTGAGTTCCATAAAACAAAACTTCTTGAGACTTCTGAATATGTGAAAGAAGCTTGCATACACACTTCCTTATGCGTATATTCAAATACATGAAGGTCAGGAAGAACATTACTCTCTCCGAGGAAGCGGAGAGGTTTCTGAAAGAGCTTGCTAGGGAGATGGGAAAGTCCCAGAGTGAGGTCATAGAAGAGCTCATCAGGAATAAGGCTGAGGAAAAGGAGAAGGAAAAGAGACTCAGGGCTTTTGAGGACATGATTAAAACAGTCAGGAAAATGAAAATCTCTTTTGGAGAGGAGATCACCTTCCAGAAAGCAAAGGAGATGATGGGGGTTGAAAAGTATCTCTAAGGTCTTCTTGGACGCAAATGTTCTGTTTGATCTGTGCATAACCAATAGACCTTTCCATGGAGACTCTGCAAGAGCTGTAGAGTTCCTTCTTGAAAATGGGGCTGAGCTTTACACGAGCTCGGATTTCATAACCACTATTTACTACGTCCTTTCCAAAATAATCAAGGACAAGGATAAGGTCCTTGACCTCATAGAGGACTTGGTTTCCTACACAACGCTTGTCGGGTTCTCCAACGAGGAAGTGGAGGAAGCTGTAGAGTTAATTGAAAGGGATAAGAACTTCAGAGACCTTGAAGATACTCTTGTGTATGTCCTCGCAAAGAAGACAGGTTGCGACCTTATACTCTCCAACGATGGAGATTTCTATTCTCCGGACGTGCGTGTGATGAGCTCAGAGGAGTTCTGCGGAACTTTTTGTGAGTGAGAGAGGGTAGCTATGACCAAGGCGGGACACGTTGCAGTTGGTCTGTATCTCGCCCTCCTTCTGAAACTTGAACCTGTCTCCACTCTCCTAGGAGCTATACTTCCTGCACAAGGACTTGATCTGGGGATGGGGAAGGAAGGGTAAGAGAACGCTCTGGAACGCCCACAGGGGATTTACAAAGCGCTGAGGACGGATGTTAGGGGGATTAACCCAATTTCCAGTCCGGGTTATATTATTGGTTATGGACTGGGGGCAGGGGATAACAATCATCTTTGGTATAGCGGGTTTTATGTCTATATTTATGTTCCTCATAAACAAAAGGATTGATGATCTGAGGCACGATATGGACAGAAGGTTTAGCGAACTTAAAGAAGATATGGATAAAAGATTTGAAAAACTTGAGCAAGACATCCGTGAGATTCGTCATCTTCTTTACAAAGTGCTGGGAACGGAAGTAAAGGGAGATTAGCTCCTACAAGAAGAAAAATCCGTATACGAGAGCAACCCCTATTCTGTATACACCGAAGATTTTAAACCCGTGGGAGTGAAGGAACTTCAGGAAGGCTTTTACCGTTAGCAGGGCTGTAAAGAAGGAGGTTACAAAGCCCACCGCAAGCAGTTGCCACTGATGGGTTTCAAAAGAGTGACCACTTTTTAGAAGATCATATCCGACCGCACTTAGCATCGTAGGAACCGCCAGCAGAAAAGAAAATTCCGCAGCTCCCTTCCTGTTCAGCCCCATGAGCATCCCGCCTATTATGGTCGCTCCTGATCTTGAAACCCCCGGGAAGACCGCAAGAGCCTGAAATAGACCTATAGCCACGGCTCCCTTTACGGGCATCTCGTCCACATCTTTGAACCTTTCAAATTTTGAAAGCAGGTTATCCGCAAAGAGGAAAACTATCCCTCCTAGGAAGAGGTTAACCACAACCACAAGGTCGTTGCCAATGAGATAACCCTTTATGAGCTTGTAGAGGGCAAAACCTACCGCCCCGGTGGGTATAAAGGCGATGATTATCCTCTTCCACACCTCCTTGTCCCTTAGGAGCCTTTCCCAGTAGAGAAACAGCACCGCAAGGATCGCTCCCAGCTGTATGGCTATCTCAAAGCTCTTTGTAAAATCATCGTGGGGAACCCCAAGCAGGTGGGCGGTGAGAATCAGATGACCCGTGGAGGATACGGGTAGAAATTCGGTAAGCCCTTCAACGATTCCCAGAATTACCGCATCCCTTAAGGTCACCGAAAAATTATAATAAATTCGGTGAATGGTAAGGGTTTTGTTAGAAGAAGCTCTCCTTTGGGTAATATCCGCCATAGTAAACCTGATACTGTTTTCTTTGCTCACCGTAGCCTTTATAGTTAGGGTTCAAGAAGTCCCCGAAATATACCCCCTTAAGGTTCAAATAAAACAGATAGAGGTTAAGGAGGAACCCAAACCCAAGTCGGTGGTAAAAGCTCAGGCGGTTGCAAAGCGCACCGAAGCTCCGCCCAAACCGAAAGCTAAGGTAGCTAAGAAGAGGCAGGCGGGAGCCACCTTGACTACAGCTCACGAAAAGGGAGACGTAAAGGTCCCCGTCCAAGAGGAAGAGGACGTTTCCGTCCTTGCGGAATTGCAAAAGAAGATAGAAAGCAGACTAAAAGAGAGGAAAAAGGAAAAACCTAAAAAGGAAGTGGGAACCCTTTCTGCGGTGGTAACCGCAAAGGAGGTTAAGATAAGGGGCGGAACGAGGAAGATAATCTATACACCTCCACCCCCGGAACTTGTTACCACAGAATTTCCCAGCTCCGTGAGGATAAGAATATGGGTTTCTCCGGAAGGCAAGGTGATAAGGGCAATCCTCATCAGAAGGAGCGGAAATGTTAATATAGATAGTGCCCTTCTCTCCTATGTAAGGAAGATAAGATTTGAAAAGGTTGAGTATGCGGAGGTTCAGATAGGAGAGATAGCCTTCAGTTTCCGAGGAGGTTGAAAAATGGGGATAGGAAAATTGGTAAGGCTTGAGAGGATTACCAACAGGAATACAAAGAGGACGATCATAGTCCCCATGGATCACGGGGTAAGCTCGGGTCCCATAGAGGGTATAAGGGATATAAAGGAAGCAGTAGACAGGATAGCGGAAGGCGGTGCTAATGCGGTTGTCCTACACAAGGGAATGGTCAGGGCAGGTCACAGAGGTGGAGGTAAGGATATAGGTCTGATAGTGCACCTATCTGCTTCTACCGATCTGTCACCTTCCAAAAATGACAAGGTCTTGGTGGGAACGGTGGAAGAAGCCATAAAGCTGGGGGCGGACGCTGTTTCAATCCATGTAAACATAGGAGCGGACTTGGAGAGGGAGATGCTCAGGGACTTCGGGATAATTTCCAGAGCCTGTGAGGAGTGGCAGATGCCTCTCCTTGCCATGGTCTACGGCAGGGGACCCAAGATAGAGAATCAGTATGATCCTAAGGTGGTAGCCCACTGCGCCCGCATAGGTGCCGAGCTGGGTGCTGACATAGTGAAGGTCCCCTACACTGGAGATCCTGAGACCTTCAGCCTTGCGGTAGAAGGAAGCCCCATACCCGTAGTTATAGCGGGCGGTCCAAAGATGAAATCAGAAAAGGATGTCCTTGAGATGGTCTACGGCGCCATAAAAGCGGGAGCTTCGGGACTTTCCATAGGAAGAAACATATTCCAAGCGAAAGATCCCGCCCTGATGGTAAGGGCTATGGCAAAGATAGTCCACGAGGGCTGCTCTGTAGAAGAAGCCCTTGAGGTTCTAAAGTCCTGAAAAGGAGGTTTAAATGGGTTTGCTTGAGGGGAAGAAGGCACTTATAACGGGTGTTGCCAACGAAAGAAGCATAGCCTACGGTATAGCCAAGTCCTTTAAAAGAGAAGGGGCTGAGCTTGCCTTCACCTACGCTACCGAAAAACTGAAAAAGAGGGTTGAAGAGGTAGCAAAGGAATTCGGAAGCGATCTGGTGACCAAATGCGATGTTTCCTCCGACGAGGATATAAAGTCTTTGGCACAGTTTCTGAAGGAAAACTGGGGAAGTCTTGATATAGTCATTCATTCCATCGCCTTCGCTCCCAAGGAAGAGTTCAAGGGCGGTGTGATAGACACCTCCAGAGAGGGCTTTAAGATAGCCATGGACATATCCGTTTACTCGCTTATAGCCCTTACGAGGGAGCTTCTCCCGCTCATGGAAGGGCGGCAGGGTAGTATCCTAACCCTCTCTTATTACGGGGCGGAGAAGGTGGTTCCCCACTACAACGTGATGGGTATAGCGAAGGCTGCCCTTGAGAGCACCGTCAGGTATTTGGCTTACGATATAGCAAAGCACGGACACCGTATAAACGCCATATCCGCAGGACCTGTGAAGACCCTTGCCGCCTACAGCATAACTGGGTTCCACCTTCTGATGGAGCACACCACCAAGGTTAACCCCTTTGGAAAGCCCATAACTATAGAGGATGTAGGGGATACCGCCGTGTTCCTGTGTAGCGACTGGGCAAGGGGCGTAACCGGCGAGGTAATCCACGTGGACAACGGCTACCACATAATGGGCGTTTTCGGAAGGGAAGAGGAGATAAAGAAAGAGGTCTTCAGCAAGTGAACCTCAAACCCACCAACGTTCCCTTGACCGCAAAGGACTTTGATGAGGTTCGCTGCGGTCTCTGTATGGGTTGCGGATGCGGGTGTGGTTATATCGCTTACCTGAAAGGGGGAAAGATAGAGGACATATACGGTCATCCCCACGATCCCAACGGCATAGGTAGTCTCTGCAGTAAAGGGTTGGCTTTGCTCCAAGAAGCACCTTATAGCTCCTTCCGTGTCACAAATATCCTGCGAAGGGAAGGAGGTAGTTTTGCAGAAGCGACCATAGACCAAATAAAGGAGTTTGTAAAGGGTAAAAAGAAGGTAGGGATATTCTTAGATAGGTTAACGGATCTAAAGGACTACGCCTATGCCACGGCGGTTACCGAAAACGTCTACTCCGATTCCCTGTTTCTTCCCTTTAAACCTTCAACGATCCCGCCCCAAAGATGGAGGGATCAACGCTTTATCCTCGCCCTTGAATGTGAACCGGTCTTTTCGGAAGTTATGGCCACTCGCTGGCTGGTGGATGCCTTTGAAAGGTCCTCTTACATAGTTTCCGTGTCAAGTCGCTTTGCCACAACCTCCGCTAAGGCAACAGAAAGGCACCTCTTGAGCCCTCCCCTTATAGTGAGGTTCATAACGGAGCTTGCGGATATCCTTGATGGAAAGGAGGGCAGCTACCTATTCAAAGACACTTTGGAAAGGATAGCCAAGGTCTTGACGCTGATAAGGGAGTCGGTGATCCTCGTAGG
>WFYH01000185.1 GCA_015490215.1 Aquificaceae bacterium | reverse complement strand
TCCACGCAGGGTAGGAAGGTATTCATCCCCTTTGGGGAAAAGGAGAGGGGTCTTCTGGCTTTTTCAAAGAACGACTCATACAGGATCTTTATAAAGGTCTCTTTAAATACGGGTTACATAGGGGTTCTTATAACCGCTCCCAAAGTGGAGGATCCTAAGCATTTAAAGATCCTCTTTAAGACCGATAGAGAGGATGTAGAGTTTCTTATTAAAAGAGGTATTGAGGATTTGGAGAGGGACCTTGAGGAGATCGGCTTTGAGGTTAAGGATATAGAAGTTATCAGGGAGGAAGAAGGGGAGTTTGACAGGGAGGTCTTTAGGGAGTTCAGGGAAGAGGGACTCTTTAACCTGAGGGTGTAGAAGTGGCTCAGGAAAGGAAAAAGGCTGTTGCTCTCAGGTATGATCCTCTGAAAGATAATGCCCCCGTGGTGGTGGCAAAGGGCAAGGGGGATCTTGCCCGCAGGATAATAGAGATAGCCAAGAAGGAAGGCATACCCGTTCTTGAAGACGAGCACCTCGTAGAAGCCCTGCTGAGGATAGAGGTATACGAAGAGATACCGCCTTCCCTGTATGAGGCGGTGGCTAAGGTTCTTGTTTTCGTCCAGCAGATAAAGAAGAGACTATAACCTCGCAAGCTTCTTCGGGACTGACCTTGTCAAGGTTTATCTCCCTCCAGCCCTGCTTTCTGAACCACCTTACTTGCCTTTTGGCGTATTCTTTGGTGTTTTTTATTATCCTTTGTATCGCTTCCTCAAGGCTTATTTCCCCTCTCAGGTAAGGGATAAGCTCCTTGTAGCCTATAGCCTGCGCCGAAGTAAGGAAGTTTTCAAATCCCTTTTCTACGAGAGTTTTTACCTCTTCTACGAGACCCTCTTCAACCATCCTTTTGACCCTCAGCTCTATGCGCCTAAAGAGGTTTTCCCTGTCCCTCGTTATGTGGAAACCTGCAAAATCCATTTTGGGTTTGCTCCAGCTGTGGAAGGAGGAAAAGGGTTTCCCGCCCTCTGTAAACACCTCTATAGCCCTTACTATCCTGCGCAGGTCGTTGGGATGTATCTTTTGGGCATAAGCGGGGTCTACCGCCTTTAGCTTTTCGTATAAATAGGCGCTCCCTTTTGAAGAAGCTATCCTGTAGAGCCTGTTTCTTAGCTTCCAGTTGGGCGGTGGGGTGGAAGGCAGTCCGAAAAGAAGCGCTTGAATGTAGAGGTATGTTCCACCCGCTACTATGGGAATGTTGCCCCTCTTTTTTATCTCCTCAATGGCTCTGAGGGCGTATTCCTCAAACAGCTTGGCATCAAAGTAGTCGCCCGGATCCAGTATGTCCACAAGATGGTGCCTGATTCTCCCCATGCACTCCAAGGGTTTGGCTGTCCCTATGTCCATTCCTCTGTAGACCGCCATTGAATCCGCACTGATTATCTCCCCTCTTATCCTTTCCGCAACGAGGCAGGCTACTTCAGATTTGCCTACGGCGGTGGCACCGCCTATTACAACGAGCCTCATTTTGGAAAAGTATCTGATAGAATATGTAGCGTCCTCAAGGGCGGAGGTTTTCCGTGATGATAAAGAAGGTAAAGCCCAAACCGCTGAGCTGGTTAGAGAGGATATTTTTTATAGATTTCATAAAAGGTCTCTCGGTAACCATACGCCACGCCTTCAGTAAAACCATAACGACCCACTATCCTTACGAGAAGCTCACGCCTCCAAAACGTTTCAGGGGCTTTTTCGCCCACAAGGTGGTTGATGGAAACGAACCCCAGCCCGCCTACGACGAGTGGGTGGAGCGCTTCAAGATAGAGGTGATCCCCGGAAAGAGCAGGTGCGTTGTGTGTATGCTCTGCAAACGTGCCTGTCCCGTTCCCCAGCTCTTTGAGATAGAAGGAAAAAAACTTGAAAACGGAAGAAGGGTTGTAAGCGTATTTAATATGAACCTTATGCTCTGCACCTTCTGTGGTTTCTGCGTTGACGCCTGCCCTGTGGACTGCCTTTACCAGACGGACATACACGAGACCGCTTCCTACACCCGTAAAGACGCCATCCTTGATCTTGAGACCCTTGAAAAGATTGGAAGGGATTGGCAGAGGAGAAGGGAAAACGAACCCGACAGGATATGGATAGACGATTCTCAAAGGGAAAGGCTTTGGTATGAAAACGATCTTAAACTCCCTCCGCCCCAATCCAAAGGGAGGCACGCATGGTAAGGTTTGCCATATTCGCCCTATTTTCCCTTTGGGCGATAATTTCGGGTATAGGGGTTATAACCTTTACCAATCCCATATACGTTATACTCTGGCTTCTGTCCGCCCTGATAGCGGTCGCAGGGATATTCTTTACCGCAGGGGCGGAGCTTGTGGGTGCCCTTCAGCTTCTCATCTACGCGGTGGCAATAGCGGTGTTTTACGTTTTCGTCCTTACCGCCGTCCCGTGGGAGAAGGCTAAGAAGAAAGCTTCCCACTACAGGATGGAGGGTGTGGTTTCCCTTCCCTTGGTGATACTCCTTTATGTAGAGATGGCTATAGTTTTCCTGCTGGGAGTGAGTGCCTCCCCAGAAGGTAAGTTTAGAGCTTTTATAGAAAAACTTGGAAATACGGAAGTGGTGGGTGCTATCCTCTTCAGTAAATACTTCTTCGCCTTTGAGGTGGTTTCCTTGGTTCTTTTGATAGGCATGATCGGGGCGGTAATGATAGGAAGGAAGGAGAGTCAGACCTATGAAGACGATACCACTTGAAGCTTTCTTGACAGTAAGCATGATCCTGTTCGGTCTCGGTGTCATAGGGCTTATAGCCCGCAGAAACTTGGTAACGGTTCTAATGAGCTTGGAACTTGCTTTAAATGCGGTTAACATCGCCTTCGTCGGAGCGGACGCCCACCTCGGACTCGTTGAGGGTCAGATCTTCGCCCTTTTTATAATCGCCCTTGCAGCGGCAGAGGCGGCTGTAGGACTAGGAATAATAATAGCCATATTCAGATACAGGTTCGTTGAGTCCACCGATGAAATCACAGACATGAGGGGGTAGCGCCCTTCGCCTCTAAATGCAACGGATCCTAATAGACCCGAGCCAACCCAAAAGAGAAAACGCCGAAAAGATAGTAAAGCTCGCCTTTCCTATAATCGTCGTGAACCTCCTCTATACGGTAGAGAGCATGTTCTCCCTCATGCTCGTTTCGGGGATTTCCGCCTCTGCGGTGGCATCGGTGGGTTTCAGCCTTTCCCTACTTTGGTTCATCTACTCTCTTATGGCGCTCTCTTATACGGGAACGAACGTTTTGGTGGCTCAAAGGATAGGGGCGGGGGAAAACCCTTCGCCGGTTTTGCTTTTGGGGTTAGGGATCTCCTTTGCCATAGCCCTTCCCCTCACTTTTTGGGGAAAGGACTTGGTTCTGTTTTTGATGGGTGTCCTCGGAGCCTCTCGGGAAGTAATATCGCTGGCGGGGGACTATCTGA
>WFYH01000184.1 GCA_015490215.1 Aquificaceae bacterium | reverse complement strand
TCGGACAGCCTTGCCTCCGCGATAGCCTATTTGTCAATAAGGTTTTCTCAAAAAAAGCACGAAAGGTTTCCTTACGGTCTTTATAAGTTGGAAAACATAGGGGCGATAGCTATAGCCCTATTTTTGATCGTCTCCGGTTATGAGATAGCCCACAGGGCGCTAACAGGTGAGGTAAAACTCTCTCAGGAACATCTGCCTGTTGGCATAGGGGTTGCCCTTTTTTCCTTAACCTCTTCCCTTACCCTTTCCTTCCTTGAAAGGAGAGCAGCTAAGAGGCTCAACTCACCCACCCTTATGGCGGACTCTTACCACACCTTGGCGGACGCCTTTGGTTCCGCCCTCGTCCTGATAAGCCTAGTAAGTGCCTACATGGGTTACAACTACGACAGATACTTTGCCCTTGCCGTTGTGGGTGTGATCCTTTACACGGCGGCGGGTCTCCTTAAGGAACAGATAGGCGTGATCCTTGACATATCCGCAGACAGGGAAACGGTGGAAAGGATAAGAAACATAATCCTGAGCTTTCCCGAGGTGGAAGAGGTTAACAAGCTTCTTGTAAGGAGCGCGGGGGAAAAGCTCTTTGTGGATGCCCAGATAAAACTCAGGGCGGGAAGCTTTATAAAAAGCCACAGGATAGCGGACGAGATAGAAAGGAAGATCTCCGAAGAGGTGGAAAATACGGAGATGGTTTTCATCCATTACGAGCCTGCTAAAGAGAGCAAGCTCAAGATAGGTGTTCTTTCCGAGGAGGGTGTAAAGGTCTGCGGTGATTTTTCCTCCGGAAAGAGGCTTTACATCTTTGAAGAAGGAAAGGGGGAACCAAAGGTGTTGAAGATTGAAAATCCTTCCGAAGAGACTGTAGCCAAGATGCTTGTCAGGGAAGGTGTTGACATTGTAGTATGCGGTCACCATCCCAAAAGCTCCCTCGCCAAGTGGATACTTCATAAAAACGGAATCTTCGTATGGGAAACTGAAACCGAGAATGTTTATGAAGCTTTGGCTGAGATATCAAAGCTCAAGCTAAACAAAGAGGGTTAAAATAAACTCCATTATGGGGAAGGAGAAATATATAAACATCCTCATAGTAGGGTATGGAGGGAAAAGCGCAAAAAGCCTACGGATAAACAAAAGACTTTTGAAGTTCTCGCTTGGAGCTTTCATAATCGGTCTGGGGTCGCTGACAGCCTTTGCTATCTACTCCTATACTGAAAATCAAAAACTCAGGAAGGAAGTTGCCTACCTTTCGGAGGAAAGAACCAAACTGAGCAAACTGCTTTCCGAAGAAAGGAAAAGAAACGACTACTTGGAACAGTTTAAGCTCAAAGTTGAAGAGCTGGAAGCAAAGCTCTTAACTATTGACAAATTCTTGAGGAAGAAGGGTATAAGAAGTGTTCCCAAGTCGGTAGGGGGTGTGTCTTCAAGAATAGACCCCTTAGATATAGACTATGTTACCTTTCTACAAAAGGAAGCTGTAAAGTTTCAAAAATACCTAAGTAGGTTGCCTCTCGGTCCACCCGTTTGGGGAAGGCTGACCTCCAAATACGGATACAGAAGGGATCCCTTCTCGGGTAAATACGAATTCCATGACGGTGTAGACATAATGGCTCCTTGGGGAACCCCCGTTAGGGCAACGGCAGAGGGTAAGGTGGTTTTTGCTGGCAGGTGGGGCGGTTACGGCAAAACGGTGATAATAAAGCACGCGTACGGTTTCAAAACCTTATACGCTCATATGTCAAAGATAAAGGTAAAAAGAGGGCAGTGGGTAAAGTCCGGCCAGATAATAGGTTATGTAGGTTCTTCGGGTAAATCCACGGGTCCGCACGTCCACTACGAGGTCTGGAGGTACTCAAAGAAGCAAAACCCTATCAAATACATGTATGTGAGGTGGTAAAGCATGTTTGGTGGAAAAAAGGAAGAGGTTAAGGTTTCCGGTAGTGCCGAAGTAAGTACCCTGATAGGAGAGGGCTGTGTCTTTGAAGGGAACCTTATGCTTTCAACCGCAACGAGGATTGACGGCTCTGTGAAGGGAAACATCAAAAGCGAAGGTATGCTGATAATAGGAGAAAGCGGAAGTGTAGAAGGTGATATACAGTGCCCCGAAGTTCTCATCTACGGTAAAGTGACCGGCAACATAGAGGCGGGGAAGATAGAACTGAAAAGAGGCGCCCACCTTACAGGGGACATAAAGGTAAACGCCCTGATAATTGAAGAGGGAGCCTTTTACAACGGAAGGTGTTCCATGGGCGGGTTTGCCTCCGAGCCCATCGGGGAGGAAACCTGAGCTCCTATGGAAGAGTTGGGCGACGTACTGAAGGACCTTAAAAAAGCTCTTAAAGATATTGAAAAGGCTCTGGAATATGGAGAAAACCTCAAATCCGTTGAAGAAAAACTGAAGGTCTTGGAAAGGCGAATGGAGATTATGGAGTTCTACCTCATTGATATCAGGAGAAAGGTGGAGGAAATATTGCAAGTTATTGAGAATAAAGGATTTTTCAGGGGGGGGGTAGAGGTTTTTTGTTATGAATAGAACAAGATAGCCGTCCGAGCAGATCGGGCAGGTCGGGCTTGATCTGAGAGTCATTACGAAATAAATTAGTAAACGGCTTATTGTCTGTTAAACCACCTCATTCAATTCTAAGGAGGCAGGAGAATGTATTACGTGGCTCAGGTCATCAGAGACCAGTGCTCCAAATACAACTGTAAGCAGTGCACGCTCTTTTGCCCTGAACCTAACACCTTGATGTACACCGATGAGGGGCACCATGCCTATGTGATAACGGAAAGGTGCAAGGGCTGTGCTCTGTGCGTTTACGTTTGCTCTAATTTGCTAAAAAGGGACTCCATAGAAATGGTCTATGCAGAGAACAGGGACGTTGCAGGCGTCAGATAAACAACTTCGGAGGTAAGAAATGGCAAAGCTTGGACCTTCAGGATACTCTCCCTATCCGGTTGCTATGTATGAAGGGGTTTTAACCCCTCCGCCGGGTAAGGCGTTGATGTTTAACGAAATAGTGGACGAAGAGATAGCCATGCGTGAAGCAGCCAAGGCGATGCTCACCAGAGACAACCCCACCATCTTCCCCGGACCCCAAGTCCTCTACGCTTGGAACGAGGAAGCAAAGGAGAAGGCAAAGCTGGTAAGGAAGATAGCGGAAACCCTCGGGGCAAAGATCATCCCCATGTATGACTACAGACCCAAGTATCCCAAAATTGATCCTGAAAAAGAGATAAACCCCAATCATCCCAATCTGACTATATGGCACAACAACATAAAGGCGTGCATCTTCGTAGGCGTTCACTGTCACTATGCGAACGTGGCTCTCAAGATCATCAGAGCTGAAACAGACTGCTTTACCATAGCCCTCTGCGGAAATGCAGGACACGAAGATGCGATGATAACCCTCAGAGACCAGCACCTTGAAGAGCTTGAAAAGTTCATAAGGATCTCGGAGCAAGTTAAAAGGGAACTCGGCAAGTGATGACAACCCAGACCAAGGTCTGGACCTACGAAGACTATCTTAAATTGGAAGACGATAAGAGATACGAGATTATAGAGGGAGAACTCATTGAAATGCCTGCACCGAGTGTAACGCATCAGAGAATTGTTGGAAAGCTCTTTAGGTTAATGAGTGACTTTGTAGAAAAGAAATCCCTCGGTGAAGTTTTCGTATCCCCGATAGATGTGATCCTTTCCGAAACTAACGTCGTCCAGCCGGACCTTGTGTTTGTATCAAAGGGAAGATCTAATATCGTTCGGGATAAGGGGATATTCGGTGCTCCCGACCTTGTGGTGGAAGTTATTTCTCCCTCAACGTTGAAAAGAGACACGGAAGATAAGAAAAGGCTATACGCTAAGTTCAAGGTTAGGGAACTTTGGCTTATCTTCCCCGGCGAGAGGGCGGTTGAGGTGTTTTCTTTGAAAGGTAAAGATTACGATGTTTGTTCTTTTGGTTACGAAAAGGATGAGGTTAGTTCGTGCCTTTTAGAAGGTTTCGGAATAAATTTAGAAGAACTTTTTAAGGAGGTGGTCTGATGCAGAAGACCGAGCAAGTTCAATACAATAGAGCGGGTCAGAGGGTAGTCTCCCCCGACTACCTTCTCTTTGAAGCGCCCAGAACCAAGCAGTTCATGACCGGTTCGGAGGTCGTCAAGGAAGCGGTTAAAAGGGCAAGCGTTGACGCATCAGTCTCATATCCCATAACCCCGCAGTCTGAGGCAGCACACCTGATCGGTGAACTGTGGGTAGAGGGTTATGTGGGTGTCTACTTCAGAGGTGAGTCAGAATTCGGTGTTATGTCCGAGATAGCTGGCTGTGCAATGGCTGGGGCGAGAACCATAACCACCACTTCCGGACCCGGAACGCTGAGAGCTATGGAAAACTTCCCCATGTGGGCGGGATCCCGTCTTCCCATACAGCTGGTTCTAATGGCAAGGGGTGTGAACTCCCCCCTCACCATACAGCCCGATAACCTTGAAGTTTCCTTCCTGCTGGATACGGGATGTATGATCTGGCATGCGGAAACTGCCCAAGAGCTTTTTGATATGATCTTGGCAGGCTTTGTAGTAGCCGAGCAGCCCGACGTTCACGTCCCGCTGATAACGGTGATTGACGGGTTCTTTATATCCCACACCAGAGAGGCGGTTATGCTACCGCCCGACGATATAGCCCTACCTCCTTACAACCCCTACAAGGCTCCCATGCCCCCGATAGACATGGAGATGTCTCCCGGAAGGTTCCTCAGGGACCCTTACGTAATGAAGTCTAACTATATCTCCTATGCGGCTCACACCAGCTGGCAGTTTGAGGTAAGGGCTGCCATAGAAAGGTCAAGACCTTACGCCAAGCACTACCTCAGAGGTCTCATAGAAGAGTTCGGAGATCCCGAAGGTGAAATTGTCTTTGTTGCTTCGGGAACCGCTGCGGCTCAGGCTAAAGAGGCAACCCAGATCTTAATCCACGATGAGGGTGTAAAGGCGAGGGTTGTCAGGATAAAGACCATAAGACCCTTCCCCGCTCAAGAGGTAATAGAGGCTCTCAGAGGTGCCAAGTACGTGTTCGTCCCCGAGTTTAACGTCATAGGTTGGCTTGAGAGGGAGCTAAGAAGAGTACTCTACGGTAACTTGGATGTTCCCGTAATCGGATCTCCGAGGGTTGCGGGCGGTATGACCATGCCGCCTGAGTTTATAGTCAAAGAAGTTCTTCAATACCTCGGAAAGGAGGTGAAGCATGTCGTATAAGATCTTCAAGATAAACGAAGAGCTTAAAGAGTTTATGCCTCAAGAGATCATTGACCTTGAAGAAAAAGCCACTTGGGGCAACCCCAAGAGGGGCGTTATGGACCTTCCCTACGCTAAGGAGCTTATAGAAGAGCACTCTCTCTGTGCGGGGTGCCCCGAGTCCGCAGCCTTCAGATACATCCTTGCTTCCCTTCCCAACCCCGAAGACACCATAATCGTCAACTCCACGGGTTGCACCTCTTTGGTCTTTCCCCACATAGCCCTGCACACGGTTCACTCCCTCTTCGGGAACCAGAACGCCATAGCTTCCGGTATAAAGAGAACCCTTGAGTGGAGGTTTCCCGACAAGGTCAAGGACGTTGTGGTAATAGCGGGAGACGGAGCTACCGTTGACATAGGTCTTGATTGCACCTTGCAGTCTTTCTTCAGACAGGAAAAGATAACCACCATATGCTTTGACAACGAGGTCTACGCCAACACGGGCGGACAGGAGAGCGGGATGACCGTCAAAGGTCATGTCTTTAAGATGGCTCCCAAAGGAAAGCAGTGGGAAAAGGTTCCTATGTGGCAACTCGCAATAGATGCGGGCTGTCACTACGTGGTCAGGATGACCGTCTCCTCTCCCAAGAAGGTAGAAAAGGTTGTCAAGCAGGCGATATACGTTGCAAGAGAGGTAGGTCCCACCTACATACACCTCTACACTCCCTGCATACTTGAGATAGGTCTAAACTCCGACGACGGTCTTGAGGAGATGAGAAGGACCGACAAAGAGAGGTTCAAGTTCTTTGAATACATGACCGACGAGGCAAGGGAAGTTATAGAGCGTAAAAAGAAGGAGGGTCTAATATGAAGAGGAGAAGGATAAACGTTCGTATGCCCGCCATAGGCGGACAGGGTGCGGTTACCGCCGCCCATATTATGGCTACCGCTGCGGATCATGCCGGTTATTACGCCGTCTCCAACCCCTTCTTCGGTGCAGAAAAAAGGATGGCACCTGCAGAAAGTTATGTGCGCATAGGGATAGAACCCATATACGACAGGGGCGAGGTGGTTTATCCGGACGTGATAATGGTCTTCCACTCTCAGGTTATCACCATGGGCAAATCCTACACGATGCCCTTCTACTCTGGAATTAAGAAAAACGGTCTCATCATTATAAATGCGGAGGAGGACCTTCTGAGCGACAGGGACAAGGAGTTCCTTGAATCTCTCAACGTTAAGGTCTTTAACTTCTCCGCTACCAAGTTTGCCCTTGAGATAGCCGGAACGGAGCTTGCCACCAACATGGCTATGCTCGGTGCCTTCTTCGGAGCTACCCAGATAGTGGGAATGGAGTCCATAGAAGAGGGTATAAAGGCGAGGTTCCTCAAAAAGTTCGTAGCTTCCGGTGGAACCATGTCCCTTGACTCCGCAATAGAGAGGAAGTTCAAGAAGAAGCTTGAACTGATAGAGAAGAACATAAACACCGCAAGGGCTGCCTACGAGGTGGCGAAAGAGTGGGCTAAGGAGCAGGGTATGGAACCTTGGCTCCCCAAACCTCAAGAGGTGGCGGTGGGCTAAGCCCTCCTCTCCGCCGCCCTCAGCTTTGCACTTCTTGAGGCGGGATTTTTCTTTATTTCCTCCTCGGAGGGGCGCAGGGTTTTTTTTGTGAGCACTTTGAAAATATCTCCCCTCTCCCTTAGGAAATTCTTCACTATCCTGTCCTCAAGGGAGTGAAAACTTATGACCACGAGGCGCCCTTTTGGGTTCAACAGGTCAGGGGTCTTCTCAAGAGCTTCCTTCAGATTATCAAGTTCCCTGTTTACCTCTATCCTTATTGCCTGAAAAACCTTCGTGGCGGGGTGGATGCGCCCGTGGCGCAGTTTGGGCGGGTAACACTCCCAAACTATCTGGGCAAGCTCAGAGGTTGTCTCTATCGGTTTTTTCTTGCGCTTTGTGACTATCGCCCTTGCTATCCTTTTGCTGAACCTTTCTTCGCCGTAATCTCTAAAGATCCTTTCTAACTCCCTTTCCGAATATTCGTTTACAACCCTGTAGGCTGTTAGCTTTTGCTCTTTGTTCATCCTCATATCAAGGGGTGCATCTATCTGAAAGGAAAAACCTCTTTCGCTTTTCAGCTGCATCATGGAAACGCCCAAGTCAAACAAAAAGCCGTCAACCCTTTCCAGTCCCTCCTCCTCTAAAACTTCATCTATTTGGGAAAAGTTCGCTTTGTAGAGGGAAAACCTACCTTCGTAGTTTTTTAGGTTTTCCTCCGCAAGGCTCAAAGCCTCCTCGTCTAAATCTATACCGATGACGTAAGCCTCCGGGTTCTTTTCAAGGATCCTTTTAGTGTGACCGCCCGCACCCACGGTGCAGTCCACATAGATCTTTCCTGAGTTACCCAAAAGCAGATCGGTTGACTCTTCAAGAAGAACGGGGAAATGCATCCTCAGCGCTTGGGAGGTTGGGGTAGCTGGATTATGGGTGTCATCTCCGTATCGTAGGGGATAAGAATGATGGTATTGTTACCGCTTTCCGCATAAGCCTTTATGTTTTCAAGGAACTTCCACATGAGATATTCCTTTGTGAGAGAGCCTGCTATTATGCGGTTGGCTTCCGCTATACCCTGAGCCTCTATCTTCTTCCTTTCCGCCTCAAGCTTTTCCTTCTCAACGAGAAACTTCATCCTTTGGGCTTCTTCCAAAGCCCTCCTCTTTTGCTCTATAGCCTCAACCACCTTCTGAGGGAGTCTTATGTCCCTTATGAGTATCTCATCAAGGAGGATAAATCTCTTCTCCAACTCCTCTCTGACCTGATTGGCTATTTTCTCCTGAATTAGCGCTCTTTCTTGATATACCTGAGAGCTGTCAAGGGTGGCTATGACGTCCCTTACCGCAGAGCGAATAACGGGTTTTATTATTCTGTCCTCATACCACGGTCCGTATTCAACGAATATCTCCGCCGCCTTGTCGGGCATTATCTTGTAGAGGGTGGTAAGTTCCACGTTTATGGTAAGTCCGTCTTTAGAAAGAGCATTTATAGAGTTGGCACCCGTCAGATCATAGCTGTGGGTCCTGACGGACATCTTTTCCACTTTCTGAATGAAGGGGATTATCAGGTGAAGTCCGGGCCTCATTTCATCCATGCTTGCCTTTCCGAGGGTGAGCTTTACACCTACGTATCCGCTGGGTATAACCACGAAGGGGTTTGATAGCAGGAAAACTACAAGTAAAACTACTACCGCTATGGCTATGAAGGTTAAACCTTTCGGCACCTGAGGAGGTCTCGGAGGTTTAGGATACCTTTGCGGATCAAAGTCCATGGCTCACTCCATAAATATCTGCCCTTCTATTGGCTGAACGTCTACCCCTTTGTCTTTGAGGAACTTTATAACCTTCTCTATCTCATCCTCCTCCCCGTCTATCTCTACGGTGAGCATGCCCGTATCCTGAGTTACCTTGGCGGTCCTGATGTTCACAACAACGTCAAAGTTCTTACATACGGAGCACAAGATGGGTTCCTTTACAAGCTCTTCAGGGTATATAAGCTGAAGCCTTACCATATTCATGGTAAGAGAAATTATAACCGCTCCAATCTAAAAATAAGGTTGTATACTTTTGCATTTGCAATAGTATGGCAGGTAGGCGCCCAACAAAGGTATTCGTATTTTCGGTGAGAAGAAGAAAGAAGAAGTTTATAGC
>WFYH01000183.1 GCA_015490215.1 Aquificaceae bacterium | reverse complement strand
CTCGGACACCCACGACGAGAGGGAGCTAAACGAACTTGACAAGATCATAGACTCCCAAGAGGACTTTGAAACCAAGCTAAGAGAAGAATGGACCAATACAAGCTTATAAGGAACCTGATCCTTCAATACTTGGAAGACAATCTTGAAAAGCTCAAAGACTCCCAAGAGGAGGTAGTTAGGGAAATTCTCAAAAGACTGCAACAAGAGGGCTACCGCATCACCCCCGAGCTTGAGGAATACGTCTCACAGGTAGTCTCACAAAACGCTAACCTCATAAAGACCCTCATAACCCGCTCCGCCTTTTTGGCAACCCAATACCTTGGGATTCCCCAAAAGACCAAGGAGGTTCTCAGAGAGATAGAAAAGCACGAATACCCAGACGGACTGAACCTCTCCAAAAGGCTCTGGAAAAGGCAAAGAGAGCTAAAAACCCAGTTCAAGACAGTTCTCTTTAGGAACATCCGTCTCGGGGAGAGTGCAAAGAAGATAGCGTATGAGTTCCAATACAAGGCGGAGAAGAGACCCTTTGAACCTCTGACCGAAGAAGAGCTACCCAAACTCGTTCAAAGGCTAAGGGACACCGCCAAAGGGATAATCCAAGGGAAAGAAGAGAGGGCAAAGTGGGAGAAACTCATAAGAGAATACGAACGCTACATCCGTCAGAGATCAAAACTCGGGACCTACTACGCCCACAGGACGCTTTTGAGGGATCTCACAAAGGCGGTGGAGAAGCTATCAGAAAAAGCTGTAGAGTCCGCGGTTCGGTGGTGGGCGTATGAAAAGCAACTTTACTATCTCAATCGCATAACAAGGACAGAGGTGTCTAATGTGATACACCTCTCCATTCTCAAGGAGACAGAGAAAGACCCCTACATAATCGGTTACAGATGGGAGCTATCGCCCGCCCACGGAAGACCTGACATCTGTGATCACCTTGTGAGTGTGGACTTTGGACTCGGGAAAGGAGTCTGGCCCAAGGATAAGGTTCCAAGGAGGAAGCCCCATCCACACTGCACGTGTCACATAACGCCTATAGCGGGAGACCCCAAGAACGTAAAGCTCAAAAACAAATTTCTTAAGGAGCACATAAGGAAGAATCCCCAAGTTTACGAGCAGTGGGTATACACAAGGAAGTGGGCAAGAGACCTATACAGGAAGGGAGTTCCTTTGGAGGAGTTTTTCAAGAACAGCCCTCTTAGAATGAAGACGAGGGAAGAGATGAAGGAGTGGGAGAAGAAAGCGGAGCTTATAAAGGTTTTGGGAGTGAATCAGAAAGCGGGCGTCAAAGTGGGGGATGAAATAGAACATCCCCTTTATGGGATTAAGACCAAGGTTGTGGCGGTGTATAAGGATCTTCTTGGGAATGAGAGGGTCCTGACGGAGCACGCAAAACAGCATGTGGAGGATGAAGCCAAGAGAGATAAGAAAAAGTGGCAGAGAGAAACAAGAACGTGGGGATTAGAACGCATAGGAGAGATTCTGGAATCGCCCCAGCGAGTTGTATACGATAACAAAAGGGATGCCTTTATACTCTTGCGCAGACATAGAAATCGCTGGGCAGGAGTAGTAATAGGGAAGGAGCGCCCGCAGTATATCTATACGGTTCAACCTATGAGTGGCAAGTTCAATCCCAAGAGGTATATTACATTGTATGAGCGTGCAGCTGAAGAGTGAGCTCTCAGATTTTAGTCTTTTGCTCCACGACCCTACGGTAGATATAGATCAATTTGCGGAAAGTGAAGAGTTTTCATACGAGTTCCCCGATGTAGGGAACGCGGTTGATAAAAAAGGAAGAATTAGATATTTCCATGTAGAACTCTGGGAAGGCACCCCTGACTATTTAGACCACATCATTTCCTACCTTGAACAACACCCCGTTCCCGGCACCTACACCGTAGAAGAACTCGGACTCTACGACGTTCCCTTCGTGGAAGTCCTCAAAGCCATCAAAAAACTCTATGAGAAAAAACTGACAACCCCGACACAAAAATAACCACTCTCCCTTAGCTTTTCTCCCATGAAAACCACCCAAAACCAAGCTTGGGACGAGATAGCTAAAGAATACCTTGGCTCCGAATTGCTAACTCCTTTGCTCCTCTGTTAGGAACCACGTGAACTACCCGGATCAAAGATGCGGGGCTTCGGGCAGATTTACACCCTCTTTGGGGTGCCTCACCACCACAGGCGGGTTCACACCGCCCCTACTCCCACCTACCTCACCATATAGCGGGATAGCAAAGCTACTTTCCCTTAGCTTGAAGAATACCCTTAACCTTTTTGGTTTCAATACCCCGCTTATCAGGTCAAACTTCCCGAGCTTCTTCAAAAAGTTCCTGCAAGCGTTAATATCAGCATTCAACAATCCCAAAAACTTGGTCTTAAAAAGTCCTCTCTTTATCCTCGCTTCGGGAGTGTAGGTTTCTTTTGAAACAGCTCCTTCCTCAGAGCTGTCCACCCCCGAAGTATAAACCTCGGAAATGTATTCAACTTCTATTCCAAATTCTTTGGCTTTGTATTCCAAATACTCCTTTACTTTCCCGTGCGGTAGTAAGCTCCATATTTGGTCTACTACACTGTTTAGGTTGCTCTCTTTGTTCTTGTTCTTTACCGCATCTCCTACGTATATCTTCTTAACTCCGTATTTGAGGGCAAGCTCTAAAATTAGGGTGCTTACGGTATGAGCAAAGTGTCCTAAGAGTCTTCTAACTTTGAGCCAAGTTTTTGAAAGCCTTTCTTCCAAAAGATGGGTCAAAAATCCTTTTTTCTTAGCTCCCTCAAGCCTTTTCTGTAACTGAGCTATCTTCTTCAAGTATTTCCTTAGTAGGCTTTTAAGTGCTTTGTCTAAAAATCCATCTGGTAAGATGGTGTATTATGAACAAAGACTGGAGCAGGTATAACGAAGAACTTGTAAAGAGAGGAGAGATACTTATAGACCCCATAAGCTTTGGTCTCAAAGCTGAGGAAAAGAGAATTAAAAGGGCTGGTAGACCTCCTCTCTACTCAAACCAGCTCATACTCATGCTTCTTTTTATCAAATTCGCCCT
>WFYH01000182.1 GCA_015490215.1 Aquificaceae bacterium | reverse complement strand
GTATCCTTTTTTCCTAAAACTTTCTTCCAATTTCTTTAAAGCTTTTCCTAACTTAGCTTCGTCGTAGAATTCTGGTAGATCCCTTAGTCTTATACCCAAAACCCTTAACTTGTATCTTTTTCCCTCATTTATATGGAAGGTCACTTTGTTTCTAGAGTATGAATAGGTAACCTCAATGTCAAAAAACCCTTTTCTTTTGTAAAACTCTTCTATGGCGGATCTTAGTCCTTCAAGGAAGAAAAGGTCTAAGCCGGCGGTGTTTGTGTCTATCAGCTCCCTTAAGGCTTTTTCAGGGATACTTTTGTTGCCTTTAAACTCAATTACATACCTTTGACCCTCTTCGATTTTGTATTCTACCACCGCTACGGATCCGCGACCTATAAGCGCTTTTAAGAAACCACGAGGGTAACTGAGGAAGTTAGAAGCCCCCCTGAAAAGGGAGATAAATCTCTGTTTCAACCCCGCCTCCTTTGCAAACAAACCGGGCGTTAGTATGGAAAAAAAGGGTTTTCTTAATCTCTCTTTCTTCACTTTGTTAAGGGTAATCAGGCTATCCCAAAAGCCGTGTTTTCTGTAGAACTCAGAAAGCTTCTCTACTGTATCGTTTGCAAGTTCGTAGTTAAAGATATCCCCCGGAACAAGACCGCTTATAGTTAAAAGCTTTTCCTTGTTAAAGGCTTTTGCCCCTTTAAATATAACATCTCTAAGGAAGTAAATATTTCCCTCCTCTATGTTGACTCTAATATCTGCAAATCCTCTTTTATCAACCTTTATACTTATCCTTACTTTTACATCCAAGAAGCCTCTTTTCTTATAAAAGGTTACAAGATTTTCCTTTAGCGCATTAATGTCGGAGTAGGTTAAAGGTTCATTTTCGTTTATGAGAAGAATGCCTTTTATTTGCCTGTCACTTGCAAAGACGTTACCCTTTATTTTTATGCGTTTGACTATCGGATATCTTTCAATGTAGACGGTTATAGTCTTACCGTCGCTCTCTATGTTGATATCTTTTACATCCTTTAGCCTTTGGAGCGTCCATAGTAATAGATCAATGTCCTCAGATTTGATGACCCTTAGGAAATTGTTCTTTCGGAGGGGATAGTTTGATTTTATGACTATTTGGGAAAAGGAAAAGCAAAAAAGAAGGACGGTCAGTAAGAAGACCTTCCACATTATTCGCCTTTGGATTTACAATCTTATTTTATAGGTGGGTTCGCAGCTCAGCTGGATAGAGCAGGGGATTTCTAATCCCCACTTTGATCGCCCCTCTAAGTAGTTTTGATGTATATTTTTAAAACGCCTTTTTAATATCCGAGCGGAGGTCAGCTATGCCTACAGGCGTGGAGGTAGTTGAGGAGATCAAGCATAAGATGGAAGAGCTGAAGAAGAAGGGTTTCAAAAAGAAGATATACATCTCCGACCTGACTCCGAGGGACGGACAGCAGTGTAAGCTCGCCACCCGTGTCAGGACCGACGACTTGCTTCCACTGTGCGAAAAGCTTGACAAGTGCGGGTTTTATGCGGTTGAGGTTTGGGGAGGAGCCACCTACGACGTGTGTTTGAGGTATCTGAAAGAAGACCCTTGGGAAAGGCTCAGGCGCATAAAGGAGGTTATGCCCAACACGAAACTCCAGATGCTCTTCAGGGGTCAGAACATAGTAGGTTACAGACCCAGATCCGACAAGGTGGTTAAGAAGTTCGTAGAAAAGGCGATAGAAAACGGCATAACCGTGTTCAGGGTTTTTGACTCCCTGAATGACAACAGAAATATAGAGGTGGCGGTTAAGGCTATAAAGGAGTTCGGCGGTGAAGTTCACGCCGAAATAAGTTACACACGCTCCCCCGTTCACACCTACGAAAAGTGGATGGAATATGCCCGTGAGCTGGCGGAGATGGAACCTGACTGGATATCCTTCAAGGACGCTACGGGAATAATGCCTCCCTTTGAATGCTACATGATTATAAAAGGTATAAAGGAAGCTACCGAGGGTAAGATCCCCGTCCTGCTTCACAACCACGATATGAGCGGAATGGCGACCATAAACCATATGATGGCGGTCCTCGCAGGCGTTGACATGCTTGACACCGTCCTGTCACCCCTTGCCTTCGGATCTTCACACCCCGCCACCGAGACTATAGTGGCGGCGCTTCAGGACACACCCTTTGACACGGGGTTAGACCTTTCCAAGATAGCGGAAGCTGCAGAAGAGGCGAAGAAGATAAAGAAGAAATACAGGAAATACGAGACCGAGTATGCGGGGGTAAACGCTCAGGTGCTCATACACAAGATACCCGGCGGTATGATCTCCAACATGGTTGCCCAGCTAATGGAAGCCAACGCCCTTGACAAGATAGAGGAAGCCCTCGCTGAGGTCCCCAACGTTGAAAGGGACCTCGGATACCCTCCACTCCTCACACCTTCCTCCCAGATAGTGGGTGTTCAGGCGGTCCTGAACGTTATAACCGGTGAGAGATACAAGACCATCACCAAGGAGGTCAGGGACTACGTTGAGGGTAAATACGGTAGACCTCCCGGACCCCTTTCCAAAGAGCTTGTTGAGAAGATCCTCGGTCCCGGCAAGGAACCCGACTTCTCCGTAAGACCCGGCGATCTGGCGGACCAGCAGGAGTGGGAAAAGGCTCAGGAGGAGCTGAGAAAACTCTTGGGAAGAGAACCCAACGACGAGGAGATACTCCTTTACATCCTCTTCCCCATGCAGGCTAAGGAGTTCCTCACCCTCAGGGAGAAGGGAGAGCTTCATCCCGAACCCATTGAGGAGATTCCCGAAGTTGCGGAGACGGAAGCTGGTAAAGTGGTCGGCGCCGCACCCGTAGAGTTTGAAGTCGTCTACCACGGGGACAAGTTCAAGGTGAAGGTAGAAGGGGTTTCCTTGGAGGAGGAACCCGGAAAGCCCAGAAAGTATTACGTGCGTGTGGACGGCAGGCTCGAAGAGATCCAACTCTTCCCCAAGAAGGAGGCTATACCCACGGGAGGGTCCGCAACCGCCGCACCCGCCCAAACGGCGGAGGAAGGGATACCCAAGGCGACGGAGCCGGGGGACGTTACACCTCCCATGCCCGGGAAGGTAGCCAAGATATTGGTGGAAGAAG
>WFYH01000181.1 GCA_015490215.1 Aquificaceae bacterium | reverse complement strand
GTCCTTGCCATCTCTCACTCTCCCTTTTTGGGTATAGGTAAAGGAGGTTCATTGCGAACGTTCTCAAGCTTCCTTATGAAGTGCTCCCTGTTTTCGGGATGCTTTATGTATTGGTAGACGGTGAAGAGAAAGGAAAAAACCGCCACGCTTGCTACCAGCAGACCTACGAGAATCTTTCCCCAGTCCCTTTCCTGCTTTTCCATGGCAACTTATTATAAAAACTTACACCGTTAAAAAAAGAGATTCCAGTAATTTTAAGAAGCCCCTTCTCCTTTTAAACCCGCCTCACGGACGGTAACCGCTCCTGTGGACCACAGCTTTGGCGATTATGAAGAAAAGGAGCGTCCCGAAGGTAAGAACGAGGGAGGCGGCCCACGCCTGCCTGTGCCAATCCTCATACGGTCCCATAGCGTATTGGAAGATGGTAACCGTTAAGGATGCCATAGGTTTGGTCACATCAAGGCTGAAGAAGTTGTTGTTGAAGGAGGTAAACAGGAGGGGCGCCGTCTCTCCGGAGATTCTCGCTATTCCCAATATAACTCCCGTCAGTATACCCCTCTTGGCGGCGGACACGGAGATGTCCTTTATTACCTGCCACCTGTGGGCACCGAGGGCATAACCGGCTTCCCTCAAGGAGTTGGGAACGAGCTTTAGGATCTCGTCGGTAGTGATGGCTATAACGGGGATCATCAAAAGGGCGAGGGCTACCGAACCGGACAGAGCAGAAAAGTGCCCTACGGGCTTAACCAGCAGGGCATAGACAAAGGTTCCTATAACTATGGACGGGAAGCTCACCAAAACGTCCGTTACGTTTCTGAAAGCTTTTATCAACTTTGAGTTCCTGCCGTATTCCGCAAAGAAGATGCCTGTCCCTATACCTACCGGGACACCTATGAGGGCGGCTATACCCGTTATGATAAGGTGACCCACAAAGGCATGCCTCAACCCTCCGCCCTCTATACCCGGTGGGGTGGGATCGTTCAAAAACAGCTGAAGGCTAAGAAATCTCAGGCCGTTTAAGAGGACATCTCCCAAGATCCAAAAGAGCCAGAGGAGACCGTAAAGGGCTGTCAGGGTTGAAAGACCGAGCATAAGGACGTTGATGGCTTTTCTCTTGATTAGAACCCTCTTTAGATGTTCTTCGTTCCCCATCTTTTCCCTAACCTCTCCAAAAGGTAAAACTTGGCAAGCATTAAAAGTCCGAAAGAAAGCACGAAGAGGATAAGGGCAAGGTAGTAAAGGGAGGACAGGTATATGTCCGAGTCCGCCTCCGTAAACTCGTTGGCTATCGCTACCGTTATCGTGGTTAGGGGTTCAAGGAGGCTTTTGGGTATCTGGTGAACGTTTCCCGTAAGGAAGGCTACCGCCATGGTCTCTCCCAAAGCCCTTCCCACCGAAAGGATCATTCCCCCCACTATACCCGGCAGGGCGTAGGGGATGATCACATCCTTTATTACCTCCCACTTGGTTGCTCCAAGACCGTAGCCTGCCTCTTTGAGCAGCGATGGGGTCATACCGAAGGCATCCTTAACTATTGCGCTCATGAAGGGGATTATCATCACCGAAAGGACGAAGCTCGCCGTCAGAGCATCCACACCCGTAGGCGCTCCCTCAAAGAGTTTTCCCAAGAGGGGAACCCTCCCGAGAGTTTCTTGAAGGAAAGGTTCTACGTAATCCGCCATTAGGGGCGCTATCACAAAAAGTCCCCACATCCCGTATATGATGCTGGGGATGGCTCCCAAAAGCTCCACCGCTGTGGAAAAGACGGGTTTCAGTTTTTTGGGGGACAGCTCAGAGATGAAGATGGCTATTCCCACACTTACAGGAAGCGCCACCACCGAGGCGAGGAAGGTAACCAAAAGGGTTCCGAAAAGTGCGGGAAGTGCACCGAATACCTCCGCCACGGGATCCCAAGTTGTTCCCGTCACAAAGTCCCAAAGACCGAACTTTTTTATGGCGGGCAGGGATTCGTAGAGGAGAACCCCGAGGGTAAGGAGGGGGAAGAGGAAGCCCACCGCAAGGGCAAAGAATCCGAGGGTTGAACCTGTGACAGCTTCTATTAGTTTGTCTTTCGTCCTCACTTCAGCTGTTTAAGATTATACCCTTCTTAATACCAGCCGTTGGCTCTCCAGTAGCTTCTTATCTTCTCCTTTACCTCTTCAGGAAGCGGAACGTAGTGGAGCTTTACCGCTATGTCGTCTCCCTTTCTGAAAGCCCAATCAAAGAACTTTACTACCCTTTTGTTCCTCTCCTTGGGGTAGTCCTTGGCAAGGAGTATAAAGGTGGCTCCCGCTATGGGGTAAGCGTCCTTTCCCTTTTGCCATGTTAGGACTTCGTAAAAGTCCTTTTTGGGATCCCACTTTGCCCCCGAAGCAGCCGCTTGGAAGGTCTTGATGGAGGGCTTTACGAAGTTCCCGTCCCTGTTTTGAACCATAGCAACCTTGAGCTTGTTTTCAACGGCATAGGCGAACTCCACGTAGCCTATTCCGCCCCTGACCCTCCTTATGTAGTTAGCTACACCTTCGTTTCCTTTTGCGCCTATACCCGTGGGCCAATTTACCGCCTTTCCGTAGCCTACCTTCTTTTTCCACTCGGGGCAAGCTTTGGAGAGATAGTTGGTAAATATCCAAGTGGTCCCGGAGCCGTCGGACCTCCTTATAACGGTGATCTTCTTGCGGGGTAGCTTCTTGTCAGGGTTGTCCTTCTTTATCCTCTCGTCGTTCCAATACTTTATCTTTCCGAGGAATATACCGCAGATCGCTTCGGTGCTCAGCTTCAGATCCTTGACGGGGAGGTTGTAAGAAATAACAACACCCCCTATCACCGTGGGGAACTGGGCGAGATTGTATTTCTTTGCCTCCTCCGGCTTTAAGGGTGCGTCCGAGGCTCCGAAGTCCACAGTCCTGTTCCTTATCTGTCTTACACCTCCGCCAGAGCCTATGGACTGGTAGTTGATCCGAACCCCTGTCTCCTTTCCGTAAAGGTAAGCCCACTTAGAGTAGAGAGGATAGGGAAAGGTTGCACCCGCACCGTTTATAACCTCTGCGGACAGGGCACAAGTCCATATCAAGGTCAGACCCACGAACACCTTCTTCATTCCCGAACCTCCTTACGGATTTGCCTTAAAGTCTAAGCGGGGTTTGTTAAGAAAATGTTAACGTGAGAGGGGTATTAATCTATCTTTAACTTTTTAGAAATCATGAGGGAGATTCTTGATCTACTTTCTGTGGGCTTGGTGGTTTTTTCCGAAGATGGGACGATCTCCTTTGCCAACAGATTTTGCAAAGAGAGGGGCTTGGTATCTCACGACTGCGAGGGCAAAAAATATTACGAAGCTCTCAAGAGTTTGGATCTTATAGGGTTTGTAAACGGTCTGTTGGAAGGTAGACAACAGCCTTCGGTTGTTGAGATTTCTGGGAAAACATACAGACTTTCCGCTCTCGGAAGCAGGGCTGTGCAGATAGAAGATGTTTCCGAGCTTGTAAACTTTGAAAAGCTACAGAAGGAGTTTGCCGCCTCCGTTAGCCACGAGCTGAGCACCCCGCTGACTGCGGTAAAGGGTCTCCTTGAGACAGCCCTCCTTCAAGATACACCGAGCAGGGAGTTTATAAAAAAAGCCCTAAGGAGATTAGAAGATCTTGAGAAGCTTATAACCTCCCTCAGACTTCTTGTTCTCCTTGACTCCGGACAGAAACACGAAGGGGAAAAATTTTCTCTCAGGGAGCTTGTGGAAGAGACCTTGCAGGATCTAAAAGAGGAAATAGATAAGAAGAATCTTGAGGTTACCATTCTGGGGAAGGCACCCCAACTGGAGAGCGACAGGGAAAAGGTTTACATACTTTTGAAGAACATTATAGAGAACGCAATCAGATACAACAGAAAAGGGGGCAAGGTTCTGATCAGATTGGAAGAGTTGGACCAAAAGGTAAAGGTAACGGTTGAGGATACAGGAGAGGGAATAGCAAAGGAGGACATACCTCTTTTGTTTCAACCCTTTTTCGGAGGCAGAAACAAAAAGGGTATGGGGCTGGGATTGGCTATAAGCAAAAAGATTGCAGACCTTTTGGATGCGGAGCTGAATATAGAAAGTGAAGAGGGCAGGGGAACTACTGTAGAGGTGGTTTTCAGGTTATAAGCTCGTCAAGTTTTCTCTTGAGAATATCCCGAGCCACCTCCTTAACTATTCCCTTTACATCTACGCTTTCAAAAACCTTCTCTATTTCCCTTTGGACGATTTCTTGAAGGTTTCCGCTTATCTCGGTCATGTAGCTTTCAACCGTCTTTACAACCGCCTCTTTGATTTTTTCCTCCGACACGAGACCGGAAACGACCTTTTCAAGAACGCCCTCTATGTCCTCCTTAGATATCAGCTCTTCTATCCTCGGCGGTTCAACGATTTCTCTTTCAGGCTGTGCTTGCGAAACGGTAGCAGTCTGCTCCTGAACCTCTGCAGTTTCTTCAGCTTCTTCCTCTTTGGGCGGGAGTTCATCCTTGAACTTCTCCTCAAGTATCTCTTCAAGGGCTGAGAGGGCGGGGATTTCCTCTTCTTCTTCCTGTGGAGTTTCCACGGTCTCTTGGAGCTGGGTTTGCTCAATTTCTATTTCGGGGGCTTCCTCGGTCTTTTCTTCCGTTATCGGAGGTGTCTCTTCGGCGGGGGCTTCTTCAGTGGTAACTTCTTCAAGGGTAGGCCCTTGGGATGTTTCAGCTTCCTCCGCAGGAGCCGGTTCCGGGACTGTTTCCTGAGGTGCCGTTTCCTCAACGGCGGGAGCTACAGGTCTGAGCTGAAAGAGAGCTTCCTTTATCTTCTGGGCGTCTACATCTCGTGATATGGAAACCTTATTTTCAAGGGGGATGTTTTCAACGTTTATGGGAAATAGATCGTCCACAAGGATCAGGTAGGGTTTGGGGGCAAGGTCGGGGTCGGTGGACATCTCTATAAGACCCTTTTCCGCTATGGCGCCCGAGATGGCGTCAAATACGATCAGATCCGCATCCTTCCCCTTTTCCATAGCCTGCTTTACCGTCTTTACCGTTTCAACCTCTGCGGATTGACCGAGCGCCAACTTTACCGTATCTATTAGGGGTTGGTCAAAGGAAACTATCAAAACTTTCCTGAAAGGTGCCTCTCCCTCCTGAGGTGCGGGTTCAGGTGTTTCTTTAGACTCTTCCACGGGTGTAGGTTCTTGGACAACCTCTTGGGCAGGGGGCTCCTCTTCCGCTTGAGTAGGTTCCTCCTCAACAAGGTGGGTGTGTTCTATTTCAAGCTCTTGGCTTTCCTCCTCAGCCGGTCCGGAGACGGGAAATTCTATAAGCTTTTTGGCTATCTCTTTGGGATCCGTTTCCCTCGGAACGAGAAGCTTTTGAGGAACTATGATATTGGACTCCTCTACGGGAAAGAGTTCATCGTAAAGAATGATAAAACGGGCATTGCTGAACCTCTTTTGATATAAGGTGTTTATGTCCTCTTCGGATATGGCTCCCGAAATGGCGTCGTAAATGACTCCCTCCATGTCGGAAGGGACTACCTTCAGAGCCTCTTCGCTGTTTTTGGCTGTGTAGACTTCGTGGTCGGAGAGGGCTTTCTTAAGCTCTTCCGTAAGAGCTTTGTCAAAGGAAACGATAAGGACCTTCATAGCTCCTCACCTCACCTCTTTTTTATTACCTAATATGCTGTCTACCACCTTTTTCATCTCCTCAACGCTCTCTTCGGGTATGACCTTGAAGGTGGCTAAGGTCAGACGGAAGGCTTTGAGCTTGTTTATAAGCTCCACCGTCAGACGGTCTCCTTTGGAAACCTCAAACTCCCTGATGGTGAAGTAGAAGACGCTCATGTAGAGCAAAAAGCCCGCAACGAGGAGTCCTATGTATAGGTTATTTCCCGAGATATAGCTCAGGTAGTCGGTCAGGCTTACCTTCTTTGCGTAAACGTATACTACATCTCCCTTTAGGGTCAAGGTCACTGAGGTGTATTTATCCCTGTCTATCTCCGTTACGGCGTTGGTGCTAACGAACTTTTTGTTGGGTCTTTTCAGGTAAACCAGCAGGGTGTAATCGGGGTATGGTAGTTCTACCTTCTCCTCACCCCTTTGAACTGCTGTTAAAAAGGTGGCTACGTTTGCAAGGATCTTTTTATCCCTGTCTATGAGGTATGCGGAAAAAGATATGTATATAGAAGCGAGGACAAATCCGAGGAGGAATATCCAGAGGGCGAAGATGAAGTTTCTGCGCATATCAACTGCCTCCCACCGTTATGTCCCTCACCAGAAGGGATGGGGAACCCACGTTCCCGTAAAATCTAAGATCACTCCCCACCGTCTCTATTTTATTCCACAGATCCAAAACGTTACCCGCAACCGTAACACCCCTGACCGCATGAAGGGGTTTGCCACCTTTAAAGATAACTCCCGAAGCCCCCAAAGAAAACTCTCCCGACACAGGATCTACCGTATGCAGACCCATAAGCTCAAGGACGAGAAAGACCTCCCCGTCTGTATTGAACATCTCTTCAAGGGTGGTGCTTCCCCTCTCTATATACAAATTGGTTATCCCGCTGACAGGAAGGGTCTTGTAGCTTCCCCTTTCCGAGTTTCCGGTGGGTTCCTGACCCGACCGTGAGGCACTGTAGAGACTATGAAGGAACCCTCTAAAAACGCCCTTTTCTATAACGGTATTCCTCTTTCTCGGGATCCCCTCCGCATCGTAGGGAACTGTGGCAAAGCCTCCTTCCAAGGTCCCATCGTCCACCACCGTTAATATAGGGTTTGCTACCTCTTCTCCTATCTTATCCGCAAGTAGGGTTTTACCCTTAATGTAGGAGTCTCCCAAGAACATGGGGGAGAAGGCTTCAAGGAGCATGGCGCTGGCTTCCCTGAAAAAGATTACATCCATAACCCTTGTCTCCACGGATTCTGGATTAAGCAAAGACACGGCTTTGAAGACCGCATCCCTAACGAGATCTTCCGTATCAAGATCCTTTAATTTTCTTGCCCCTCTGAACTCCCAAGAGATGGCGGAGTCCTTACCCTCCTGAGCAAGGGTCGCTATCATGGCGCTGTAGTAAGTTCCCTCGTAGGAAAAACCCACCCCATAAGAGTTTGAAAGCTCAACCTCAAATACACCCTCCGTAAAGCTGGCTTTCCTCACGCCCTTTATCCTTGGATCAAGCTCCTTAGCAAATTTTTCCATCCTCAGGGTAAGGTCTATCTTTTCCTCAAGAGGGGTCTCCACCCCTTCTTTGTCAAAAGGAGAGTTTGCTTGAGCCTTTTCAAGGTTCTCTATGAAGCCGTTAGCGTCATCGGGTTTTTGAAGGTCGCATATCTCTACAGCTCTTTTTACCGCTTCCCTGATGTCTTCCTCCGCCTGCCCCGAGGTGTAGGAAAATCCAAGCTTTTTGTCCTTCAGAACCCTTACGCCTATACCCACCTCCTCGGAGCTTTGGAGGTTTTCCACATCTTCTTGGGAAACCTCCACCTTGAGCTTCTTTATCCTCTGTCTAAAGACTTCGTATTCATACCCCTTGGGTAGAACGCTTTTTATCAGCCTCTCCAAGTCCTGCATGGATAATTCATTATGATAGCTGTTTTTTGAGCAGGTAGCCACTCGGAGAATGTAAAGCCGGGGCTGTTTCAAATTTTGCGGTGTTGGAAGAATTCTCTGTTTTTCAAATAGCTTACCTGCGCACTTGACAAGGGTCAGGCTGAGTGCATATTTAAAGCAATGAAGGTTTTTACCCTTGAAGAAGCCAGAAATCAGCTGGTTAAGATAAAGCCCATCGTTGAGGATATAAACCTCAAAAAGGAAGAACTCCATTCCCTGCTCGTCCGCCTTGAAGAGGAAGAGGACGAACTTGAGAGGATGTATTGCCAGAGCAAGATAAAGGAGATAGAAGCCCTTATAAGACAGGGATTTGCAAGGATAGAGGAGCTGGGAGGCGTTATAAAAGGCGTGGATCCTATACTTGTTGACTTTCTGTCCTTCCACGAGGGAAGGTATATATGGCTCTGCTGGAAGGAAGATGAAGAAACTATCCTCTTTTGGCATGAGCTTAATGACGGTTTTGCAGGCAGAAAGCCCGTGGAGCTGCTTGAAAGCTCCGAAAGACTCTTCTGAAAAGGAGCGGATCGGATGGACCTTCCTAAACTTCGCATAGGTCACGTTGAGGTGGACATACCCATAATTCAGGGGGGTATGGGGGTAGGCATATCTTGGGAAAGGCTTGCGGGAGCGGTGGCTTCCTGCGGAGCGGTTGGAGTTGTTTCCGCTGTAGGAACGGGCTACCGTCATCCTGATTTGGTAAAAAGGGACAGGTTTGGAAGACCCATAGGTTCCCTGAACACCCACAACCCTGAAGCCCTCAAGAGGATAATCAGAGATGCCAAGGAGATATCCGGCGGAAGAGGAGCCATAGGGGTAAACATACTCGCCGCCATAACCGACTACGGAAGGGTGGCAAGGGACGCCGCAGAGGCGGGAGCGGATCTGATAATCTCCGGAGCGGGACTGCCCCTTTCCCTTCCCCAATACGTGGAAGGCTTTAAAGTAGCCCTCGTTCCAATAGTGTCCTCCGCAAGAGCACTCAACCTTATCTGCAGAACTTGGCAGAGAAGATACAAGAGGCTTCCCGATGCGGTCGTCCTTGAGGGACCCCTGTCGGGTGGACATCAAGGTTTCAAATATGAAGACTGCTTTAAGAAGGAGTTTCAGCTTGAGAACCTCCTGCCCGAGGTTTTAGAGGAGGCAAGCAAGTGGGGTGATATACCCGTGATAGTAGCCGGAGGAGTGTGGAGCTACGAGGATATAAAGTGGTATATAAGTCAGGGAGCGGCGGGTGTGCAGATGGCTACCCGCTTTGTGGCTACCCACGAGTGTGACGCCCCCCTCATATACAAGGAGATAGTTCTAAACGCCGAAGAGGACGACATAATCCTGCTCAAATCTCCGGTCGGATACCCTCTCAGGGTCATAAGGACGCCCTTTATAGAGAGGCTCCTCGCCGGAGTGAACGGCTGGAACGGGTGCGTTTCCAACTGCGTTACCCCCTGTAACAAGGGAGAGGAAGCTAAGAAGGTAGGCTTTTGCATAGCGGACAGGCTCGGCTACGCTTGGCTGGGCAACCACGAGGAGGGGATATTCATAATAGGGGCAAACGGACACAAACTAAAGCGTCAGGGGATAATCTCCGTAAAGGAACTCATAGACATGCTGACGGGCAAGATACCCGACCCGACTGTAGAGACCGAACCTATCCGAAAGGCTCGTTAGAATATAACCGCCGTCAGGAAGTAGTCCGAGATAAGTATAAGCATTGAGGAGGTCACCACCGAGTTGGTGGTGGCTCTGCCCACCCCCTCTGTTCCTCCTTTGGTGTAAAAACCGAAGTAACAGCTGACCGTTGCTATTATGAAACCGAAAGCAAAGGCTTTGTAGAGTCCTCCCAAGATGTCGTAAAACTCGGTGAGGTCAACCATCTTCTGCCAATACAGGTAAGGGTTAACCCCGAAGAGCTTTGTGGCTACAAACCATCCCCCGAATATCCCCGCTATGTTGGAGAGTATGGTCAGGAAGGGAACACCAAGGGTGGTAGCAAAGAGGCGTGGGGTAACGAGGTATCTGACGGGGTTGACCGCCATCACCTCAAGGGCGTCTATCTGCTGGGTTATCCTCATGGTGCCTATGTTGGCGGTCATCGCAGACCCCACACGGGCAACCACCATCAGGGATGTAAGGACGGGACCCAGCTCCCTGCCCATGGAGAGGGCTACGACCGCTCCTATGAGGTATTCGGCATTGAACTTGTGAAAGGTTGAGTAGGTCTGAAGGGCTATAACCCCGCCAGTAAAGGTGGAGGTGACCAAAACCACGAGGGATGTCTCCGCCGCTATGTAGGTAAACTGGCTCACAAAGTGCCTCAGCTTGGGTGGGCTTCTGAAGAGAAAGTATATAGCCTGAAGGGCAAGGAGCGCAGCCCTGCCTACCTCTTCAACCAGCCTTATCACCATTCAGTTTAAGATTTTATAGGGCTATGGAGGATCTCACGGTAGAACTTTTCGGTGTGAAGTTCAAAAACCCCGTATGGGTTGCCAGCGGCACCTTCGGCTACGGTCTTGAAGCCATGGAGCTTTACGACATATCAAAGCTCGGTGCTGTGGTAACAAAGGGCATTTCCCTAAAGCCGAGGAAGGGTAACGAACCCCCGAGGATAGTGGAGACCCCCTGCGGTATGCTCAACTCCATAGGTCTTCAAAATCCCGGAGTGGAGGGCTTTTTAAAGGACATATACCCCCGTATAAAGGATGTGGACACCCACTTTATCGTCAACGTCTTCGGGGAGACGGAAGAGGAATACGTGGAAGTCTGCGTGGCTTTGGAGGATGCGGACAAAGTGGTAGCTTACGAGCTTAACGTTTCCTGTCCCAACGTAAAGAAAGGGGGTATAGCCTTCGGGCACGACTTGGGGGTCTTGGGGAGCCTCGTTGAGAATATAAAAAAAAGGGTGAGAAAACCCCTTCTGGTTAAGCTATCTCCGAACGTAACGGATATAACGGAATTCGCTGAAGTATGTATAGATGCCGGTGCGGACGCCCTCGTTCTAATCAACACTCTGATGGGTATGAGGATAAACCTGCGCAGGGAGAGACCGGAGCTATCAACTGTTACCGGAGGGCTTTCGGGACCGGCTATACTGCCCATAGCCATCCGTATGGTCTGGCAGACCTACGAGAGGTTCGGGGACAAGGTTCCCATAATAGGGGTGGGCGGGATAACCACCCACGAGGATGCCCTTGAACACATATATGCGGGTGCCTCTGCGGTTCAGATAGGAACGGCTAACTTCTACGATCCCTTTGCTCCACTTAAGGTGTTGGAGGGGATAGAAGAATTTATGAAGGAAAGAGGGGTAAAAAGCTTTAGGGAGCTTGTGGGCAAAGCCCACCGCAGTGTGCTTGAATAGTTTTAAGAGGTGAGGGTGGGTATTGACATTTTAGAATATTAGAATATTCTTATATTCTAAATTTGGAGGTAGGTTGATGGTTTTCCTCCTGATGCTCTTTATCTTAGGAGTGAGTTTTAGCGCCGAGCTTACCATAGAGAAGGTGGTAAAGGACACCCTTTCCAACAACCTTGAGCTTAAGGCTCTTCGCCTTGAGATAAAGTCCCTTGAATTTGAACACAAGGCGGTAAGGGCAAGCCTCTTTCCCAACCTCAAGCTTGAAGAGAAGTTCGTAAGAACCGATATCCCCGCTTACGTCCTCTTTACAAAGCTAAACCAAGAGAGGATAGCTCCAACCGACTTTACCCCTTCAAACCTGAACGACCCTTCCGCAGTCAGCAACTTTGAAACCAACCTGACCCTTGAAATTCCCATATGGATGGGCGGAAAGATAAGAGCTTTTAAAAGGTCCGTTTTCTTCAAAAAGAAGGCTTACGAGGAAAACTACCGCAGGAAAGAAGAGGAAGTCATCTTTAAAGCCCTTGAGGCTTTCTTGGGTGCCTCCCTCTCAAGGAGTGCCATAGAAGTGGCGCAGAAGAACATAGAGGACGCTAAGGAGCACTACAGACTCGCCCAAAAGCTCTACGACGTGGGTATGGCTCTCTTTTCGGACGTCCTCAGGGCACAGGTCTTCCTTAAAAAGGCGCAGGAAAAGAAGGTGGAGGCGGAGAGCAACTATCGGGTATCTATTAAGGCGCTTTCGCTGGTGGCAAACACCGACTACGAAGGATACACAGTTCCCAAGCTAAGCTCCTGCCCCGACCTTACCAAGGAAGAGCTTCTTAAGGTAGCCCTAAGGAGCAGGGAGGATATAAAGGCTCTGGACCACTACATAAGGGCGGTGGAGCAGGGAAGAAGGGCTGTTATGGCAGACATGCTCCCGCAGGTGGGTGCCTTTGCCTCTTACCAGCTCTTTGACAAAGATGTTCCCTTCGGAACGGACGGGAGCGGTTACATGTTCGGTCTGAGCGTATCACTCAAGTTCAACACTGGGCTGGGAACCCTCCACAGGATGGAAAGCCTGACCCAAAAGAGGAAAGCCCTTGAGGAGAGGAAAAAGCTCCTTGAAAAGGCTGTCATCTTTTCCGTTGAAAAGGCTTTCTCCCAATACGAGGTGGCGAAGGAAAACCTAAAGTCCGCAAAGGCGAGGCTCAAGGAGGCAGAGGAGGTGGTCAGAATAATCAAGGTTCGCTATGAAAACGGGCTTGCCCGTATGGTGGATCTTTTGGATGCCCAAACTCAACTTGAGAGGGCACGCTTTGATTACATAAACGCCCTCTACAGGTGCAATCTGAGTTACGGAAGGGCACTGCTTGAAGCGGGAATTATAAAGGAGGTGCTAAAATGAGGGGTCTAATAAAGTATACGGTCTTTTTAATCCTTCCCGTCGCTTTGGTGGTTCTATGGCTTGCGGGGGTCTTCCACCCCCGGCTGTCCGCTAAGGAGGTAGAAAGACCCACAAAAACCGTAACGGGTCTGAAGATAGAGAAGGTTCAGGTCATTGACAGGAGCAAGGTCTCCTTTTCCGGGACGGTGGTAGCCTCCGACAGGGCGGAGATATCGACAAGAACCATGGGTTATGTGAGCTACGTGGGTGTAAAGGAGGGGGACTACGTCAAAAAAGGGAAGCTCCTTCTTAGGATTGATCCCAGAGACACAAAGGCACAGGTGGAGGCGGCAAAGCAGAGGCTCGCCCAAGCGGAACAGGGCTATCAGGCGGCTCTCGCCAACTTTGAAGCTGTGAAGAAGACCTACGAGAGATTCAAAAAGCTCTTGGAAGCGAAAGCTGTAACCCAACACGAATTTGACATGGTTGAAGCCAAATACAAGGCGGCAAAAGCTCAGCTGGAGTCCGCCAAGTCTGCGGTGAAGATGGCAAAGGAGCACCTCAAGGCGGTCTCTACCAACCTCTCCTACACGGAAATAAGGGCGCCCTTCAGCGGATACGTGGTTTCCAAGATGGTAGACAAGGGCGACATAGCAAGGCCCGGCTATCCCCTTCTTATCCTTGAAAGACCGCCCTACAAGGTTGAGGTAAGCCTGCCGGAGAGGTTCTATTCAAAGATCAAAAAAGGCGACAAGCTTGAAGTTCTCATAACCTCCCTCGGAAAGAGAACTACCGCACAGGTGGTTGAAAAGGAGCCTTCCGTCAACCCGATGACCAGAACCTTCAGGGTAAAGGCTCTCATAAAGGACAAGAATGTAAGGAGCGGATTTTATGCGAAGGTCTTTATAGAGGAGGAGACCCCTAAGACCGTCCTCGTGCCCAAGAGCGCCGTCTACAGGCGCTGGGACTTTACGGGTGTTTGGGTGGTTAAAGAGGACGGGACCCTTGAGCTTAGGTTTGTAAGGCTCGGCAAAAGATTAGGGGACAAGGTAGAGATCCTTTCCGGTCTTGAAGGTAACGAGAGGATAGTGGTTGAGGGCGTTGAAAGAGCCTGCGACGGGTGCACCGTAGGAGGTTAAGGGAATGTACGGATTGGCGGGAAGGCTTGCCCATTACTTTATAGACTCAAAGCTCACTCCGATCCTCATACTCGTTTCCTTGGCTCTGGGATTCTTTGCGGTCGTCACCACCCCTAAGGAGGAGGAACCCCAGATAGTGGTTCCTATGATAGACATCTTCATCTCCTACCCGGGGGCAACGCCTGAGCAGGTGGAAAGCAGGGTTGTGATCCCCCTTGAAAAGAAACTCTGGGAGCTGAAGGACATTGAATACATCTACTCCGCCTCCATGAACGACATGGCTATAGTTACCGCCCGCTTCTACGTGGGCACCGATCCCGTAAAGGCTCTCGTGGATCTAAACTCAAAGATGATGTCTGCCCTTGACCTTGCACCTCCCGGGGTTATGCTCCCGCCCCTTATAAAGCCCATGTCCATAGACGACGTTCCAATAGTTACCCTGACCCTGTGGGGCGAAGGTTACGACTGGTATGCCCTAAGGAGGATAGCGGCAACCCTCCAGAACGAGATAAAGAAGATAGAGGATGTGGCGGACGTCTTTATAGTGGGGGGAACCCCGAGGGAGATAAGGGTGGTCTTGGATCCCCAAAAGCTTGAAGCCTACCGCATATCTCCTCTCTACATAGCTCAGCTTCTAAAGAGCGCCAACGCTCAGGCTATAAGCGGAAAGGTTAACAAGGGCAACAGGGAGTATCTGATAAAGACGGGCAACTTCTTCAGGTCCAAAGAGGACGTTGAAAACCTTGTGGTATCCGTTCAAAACGGGAGGGTGGTTTACCTAAAGGACGTGGCGCAGGTTATAGACGGACCTGCGGAGATAAAGGACTACGTCCTTATGGGCTTCGGACCTTCCGCAGAATACAAGGGTATAAAGAGACCCTCCCAAAACCTCATGCCCGCCGTTACCTTGGCTATCTCCAAAAGAAAGGGAACCAACGCCGTCGTGGTGGCGGAGGAGATACTCCAACTCGTTGAACACGCAAAGGGCAAGATAATACCCAAAGACGTTAACGTCACCGTAACGAGGAACTACGGGGAGACCGCAAAGGAAAAAGCCAACGAGCTTTTGGAACACCTCCTTATAGCTACGGGTTCGGTAATACTCCTGATAGCGGTTGCCCTCGGCGTAAGGGAAGCTATCGTGGTGGGCATAGCGGTTCCCGTAACCCTTTCCATAGCCCTCTTCCTCAGCGAAATGTATGGCTTCACCCTCAACAGGGTTACCCTCTTTGCCCTGATATTCGCCATAGGTATCTTGGTGGACGACGCCATCGTGGTAGTTGAGAACATCCACCGCTGGTTTGAGATGCAAAAGCTCCCGCCCCGAGATGCCATAGTCAGAGCCACCGACGAGGTGGGTAATCCCACCATCCTCGCCACCTTTACGGTTATCGCAGCCCTGATGCCCATGGCTTTCGTTTCGGGTCTGATGGGACCCTACATGAGACCCATACCTATAAACGCCTCCGTAGCCATGTTCTTTTCCCTCTTGGTGGCTTTCATAATCACCCCTTGGGCTTCTTACAAGTTCCTCAAGAAGGAGAGGGAAGCCCACGAGATAGACATAAAGGAGACCCTCTTTTGGAAGCTCTACTGCAAGCTCATGACCCCTATGCTCATAAGCAGGGTAAAGCGCTACGCCTTTTACGGGTTTGTCTTGGCGCTGATGGGAGGATCCTTGTTCCTCTTCTACACCCGTGCGGTTGTGGTTAAGATGCTCCCCTACGACAACAAGTCGGAGCTTGAGATAGTCCTTGATATGCCAGAGGGAACCACCCTTGAGGAGACCCTGAGGGTGGCTAAGGAGATAGCCGACTACATAGCCAAGCAGAATATAGTTACCGATTACCAGATATACGTGGGAACGGCGGCGCCCTTTAACTTCAACGGACTCGTAAGGCACTACTACCTGCGTCAAGCTTCCCACTTTGCGGAAATTCAGGTAAACCTCATAGGCAAGCACGACAGAAAGGAACAGTCCCACGAATTTGCCAAGATGATAAGACCAAAGGTCCACGAGATCGCCAAGAAGAACGGTGCCAAATACGTGGCGGTGGTGGAGGTCCCGCCCGGTCCGCCGGTTCTCTCTCCCATAGTGGCGGAGGTCTACGCCCCCGAGAGGAAGACTCAAAAAGAGGTGGCTCTGAAGATCTTGGACATCTTCAAGGCTTCCGAAAAGGTAACGGACGAAGGGATATATCTGGAATACCCCGCACCCATGCTCAACTTCACCGTAAAGGAGGACAAGGCTAAGCTCTCTGGCTTTACCAAGGAAGAGATAGTTATGACCCTGAAGGCGCTGATAGGCGGTATGCAGGTGGGCGTCCTCCAGAATACCGATACGGAGCATGTGCCCATAAAGCTCAGACTTGCGGAAGAGTTCAGAGTTCCCGAGATGCTCAAAAACTTCAAGCTTATCAACTCCAAAGGTCAGGCTGTTCCCCTCTCGGAGCTTGTGGAGGTCGAAGAAACAACTATACCCGAGACCATCTACCATAAAAACCTGAGGAGGGTCATCTACGTTATCGGTGACGTTGCAGGAAGGGAAGAGGCACCCTTTTACGGTATCCTTGACGTCAGGGATAAGGTGCTGAACATAAATAATCCTTACGGAAAGATAGGAGAGCTGTGGATGTCCCTGCCGCTGATAGAGGACAGGGTCTATGTAAAGTGGGACGGAGAGATGCACATAACCCTTGAAGTCTTCAGGGACTTGGGGCTTGCCTTTGCGGTTGCCCTGTTCGTGATGTATGTCCTGATACTGGGATGGTTCAAGAGCTTCAAGATACCCGGCATAATCATGGCTCCCATTCCCCTCACCTTGGTGGGTATCATTCCCGGGCACTGGCTCATGGACAAGCTGATGGGAGGCATATTCTTCACAGCCACGTCAATGATAGGTTTCATAGCCCTTGCGGGGATAATAGTCAGGAACTCAATCCTTCTGGTTGACTTTGCGGAGCAAAGGATAAAGGAAGGCCTCCCCGTTCACGTGGCGGTTGTGGAGTCTGGCGTTATAAGGACCCGTCCCATACTCCTTACCGCGGTAGCGGTTATAATCGGTGCCTTCGTTATCCTCTTTGATCCAATATTTAACGGTCTTGCCATATCTCTGATCTTCGGAACCATAGGATCAACCACCCTGACCCTCGTTCTGATACCCCTCATGTATTACGCCTCAAAGACCAAGGGAATTCCTCCCGAAGCCTGCCCGACACCCGAGGAGATAAAGAGGGACCTGATGGCGGACTGATGAGCTTCCTATACGGACCCGAAAGCTCTGGACAGATACCCTTGCCAGAGGGTCACCCCGACCTCCTTCGCTATCTGGAGGTCCTCGGGGTTTTCTACCTTTTCAAAGATTATCTGAGCCTGAGTAGTTTCCCTTACAAGGGAAGTTACGTCTTTAAGTGCCTTCTTTCTGCAGGCATAGGGCAGGAAGGATAAAACCTTCATATCTATCTTCACAAAATCGGGCTTGAGAAGAACGAGCCTCTCAAGATTGGACCCTCCTGTCCCGAAATCGTCCACGCATATCTTTATGCCCGTTCTCTCCTTAAATTCCCTTATCTTTAGGAGGCAACTGTTTCCCACGCTGTCTTCCCTTATCTCCAAAACCGCATTCGTCGGGACCATTTGGGCTATCCTGTCCCCGAAGAGCATCAGGGTTTTAGGTTTCACGTTTATGAAATAGTATCCTCTCTCTGAGGGGTCAAAGCTTTCTAAGTGTGTCTGAAAAAAGATAAAGTCCAAAACCTCATTCAAATTGTCAAAGAATTTC
>WFYH01000180.1 GCA_015490215.1 Aquificaceae bacterium | reverse complement strand
GAGAGAGCCTACGAGGGTGTAGGTCTGTGCCTATACTTTGAGTTTTCCGGAAACCCGGAGCCTATATATCTGAGCGCAAGGAAGAGCTGTGTTTCTGTTTTTGAAAAGGACGGCAGGTTTGCCCTATGCGGAAAGGAGAGCGATCTTCGGCTCATGTGCTCGGAGCTTGTGGGCTACCCCGAAACCAAAAAGCTTGCAAGGGAGATAGCTCAAGCCCTTGTGAGATTTGCGAAAAGAAACTTCAAGATAACCTACAACAGAAAGATCCTACCTCTCGGACTTAAGACCGCCATAATGGGGGTTCTGAATGTGACCCCCGATTCCTTCTCCGACGGGGGGCTTTATACGGACCCTAAGAAGGCTGTAGAGAGAGCTGTTCAAATGCACCAAGAAGGTGCAGAAATCATAGACATAGGCGGAGAGTCTACAAGACCCGGCTCGGAAAGGATAAGCGCTGAGGAGGAAATAAATAGGGTCCTGCCCGTTCTTAAAGAGGTGCGGAAGGAACTTCCCAAGGTTTGGATATCCATAGATACCTACAAGGCACAGGTTGCACGTGTCTGCCTTGAAGAGGGAGCGGACATCATAAACGACATAAGCGGAGGGACCTTCGACCCCGACATGTTCAGGGTGGTCAGCGAATACGGATGCCCCTATGTGATAAACCACATAAAGGGCAGACCCGAAACTTGGAAAAGTGAGCCTATAGTTTACGAGGATGTGGTAGCGGAAATAGTAAGCTGGTGGAAGGAAAGAATTGAAAATCTTATCTCGGTCGGTTACAAAAGGGAGGAAAACATCATCCTTGATCCGGGCATCGGGTTCGGAAAACTCCCAGAGCACAATGTAGAGATACTGAGAAGGTTTGAGGAGTTCAAGGTTCTCGGGAAGCCTTTGCTTGTGGGTGTTTCAAGGAAGTCCTTCATAGGTCTTATACTTGAAGGCTTTTTGAATAAAAAGACCGAACCCAAAGAGAGGCTATTCGGAAGTTTGGGAGCGGTTGCACCGGCGGTTATGCAGGGTGCCCATATAGTCAGGGTTCACGATGTAAAGGAAACGAGAGAGTTCTTAGCCCTCCTTGATGCGGTGAGGACCTACGATGGCGTATGACCTCCTGCGGGAACTTTTCGGCTTAAGGGATCTGGTTGACATCTTGGCGGTTGCGGTTCTCATATACGTCCTCATCCACTTTCTCGTAATAAGCAAGGGCTATAAGCTCTTGAGGATCTTTATACTTGTAGGACTCTTTTGGCTTCTGGCGGAAGCCCTTCAACTTAAAACCCTCTCTTGGATCTTTGAAAAGGTCTGGACCCTCGGACTCTTTGCCATAGTTGTAGTCTTCCAGCCCGAAATAAGGAAGGCTTTGGCAAAGATAGGTGAGCAAACAAAGGTTCTAAAGCTCAGCTCCGTTGAAGAGAAGACCATAGAGAGGATAGTTAGAGCCTGCAGGTTCATGTCCGACAGGCAGATAGGTGCCCTCATAGTCATAGAACGCTACCAAAGCATTGACGATATCATTGAGGGGTGCGTTTATATAGACGCCAACGTCTCGGTGGAACTTCTCATAACTATCTTCTATCCTATGACACCCCTTCACGACGGGGCGGTGGTGATAAAAGGGGAAAGGATAGCTTTCGCTTCCTGCGTGCTTCCCCTTTCAAGGTCTGCGGACCTTCCCAAGAAATACGGAACACGCCACAGGGCGGCACTCGGGATAAGCGAAGAGAGCGACGCCATAGCGGTGGTTGTATCAGAAGAAACTGGAGAGATTTCCCTTGCTGTGGAAGGTAAGCTTGAAAGAAACTTAGATCCCGAAATACTCAGAGACAGACTGACAAAGTTGATGGGGATAGAAAATGAAGGTTCTTAGGGAGATCTTTGTCTTTGAGTGGAAGTATAAGCTGACAGCCCTGATCATAGCCGTGACCCTGTGGGGTGTGGTCAACCTCGGCAGCAGGACACCTGTGGAGGTGATGCGTAAGGTGGAACTAAGAGGTGACAGGCTTGACTTTATCTACAGGGTGGAACCCGAGAGGGTAGAGGTAACCGTATACGTGGTGGAAAAACTCCTCTTTTCCGACCTTATAGATAGGGTAAAGGTGTTTGTGAACGTCTCCCGCATAAATCGGGAGGGAACTTACGAGCTTAAAGTTGAGATGGAAACTCCCTTCCCTGTGTTTATACAGCCGGCGAGCGCAAGCCCGCCGACCGTGAAGGTTTATGTAAGATCAGCCGCAGCTGAATGAGCTTCCGCAACCGCAGCTTCCGGTAGCGTTGGGGTTCCTTATGGTGAACCCACCGCCCATAAAGTCCACAACGTAGTCAAGCTCCGCTCCGTTAACGTAGGGCATGGAGAAGGAATCTATAACCACTTTAACGTCTCCGTATTCAAAGACGTGGTCCCCTTCCTCTATGTTGTCGTCAAAACCCATAGCGTATTGGAATCCCGAACAGCCTCCGGGGACAACCCTTACCCTGAGGATGGGGTTCTCTATGTTGTTCTCCTTAGCTACCTTCAAAATTTCTTCTACCGCCTTTTCGGTAACCTTAAAGGTCATAGCGCTTTGCTCTTGCATACCTTTAACCTCCTCAAAAATTTTTCACAATAAGATACTCCATCAACTTAATCTCTTTATGACGTAAGTCAAGGGGAAAAATATAAAGCCCGCGAGAAAACCCGCAAAGAATACCAAAACCACCACCAGACCTATCGGAAGTTCCGGTGTGCTAAAGTCCTTCCACAGAACGAGAGAGACTTTCTGATCTGAGTTAGCAAGGATAAAGAGCACCGATATTGCGAACACCGCACCGAAAAGGAGGATGTAAAGGAAAACCTTCATACACTCAGAACTGGACGCCCTCCTGAATTACCTTTCTTGCCTCACTTTCGTCAGGCACGCCCACAAAGGCGAGCTTTCCGTCCACTATAGAGGAGGGTACGCTCCTTACCATAAGCTTGTTTACCCAGTATCTGCCCTCCGGAGTGGCTATGTCAAGAACCTCATACTTAAAGCCGTATTCCGCCTGAAGCTTTCTCCAGAGGGCGTCCGCATGAGGACAGGTAGGACACCACTGAGAGACCAGAAGTATCACGTGCCTGTCCTGTGCACCCATCTCACATACACCTCATACATACTATATCCCATTCGTCTATGTGTTCTTTCATCTTCTGAAGGGCTTCCTCACCGGTCACAAGGTCTTTCAGATCCCTTTCAAGGTCAACGGGCTTTACCTTAACTATCCAAGCCTCCCCGTAAGGGTCTATGTTTATAAAGTTTGGGTCTTCGGCTACCCTCTCGTTTACCGCTATTACCTCCCCTTCTACGAGGGCTGGAACCGGTCCCGCCCACTTTCCGCTCTCAAGGGTGGCTATGGGTTTGCCCTTTTTGACCTTCGTTCCCACGGGTTTTATCCGTGCGTGGAGGAGTCTACCCGCTCTCGTTTGACCCACGTCCGTTAGACCCATGGTTACCGTCCCGTCCTCGTTGACCCTTACCCAAACTTGGTTCTCCACATCGTAATATAGATCTTTGGGGATAAGACACCCCTGATACTCCCAAGCGTTTCCAAAGTCTTGAGTTTCCTTCTTCTCCATACTTAAAAATATAAACCAAATAAACGGACATTTACAAACTCAGAGCTTATAGGGGCATTAAAACAACTTATTGACTTGATCCTCCTATGTCTTATAGTAAATAATTGATTACTAACAGAGGCGGAAAGGCATGTTTTACATTTCCAAGATAAGCCCGCTCCTTTTTCTGTTCGGGCTACTTAACCTGCTTATCTCCCTGATTTTAAAACCTTTTGTAGGTTACAGCCCCCTCCTTTTTGTAAGTGCCGTCTTTGGCTTTATAGGATCTGTCCTCTTGGGGGCGATGTATCAGATAATCCCTAACTCCCAAAATAGGAAGCTTTCTTACCCGCAGGTTTCTTACCTCGTAACCGCAGGTGTTGTAGCCGGGATGCTCCTCTTCTACGGCGGACTCTTTAAGTGGGGTTCCCTATTGCTTTTTCTGTCTTACGCTACCTTCTTTGCCCACGGAGTTTTGAACATAAAAAACTGGATGCCCGTTACCGTTAAATTCTTAGCCTTTTCCTCCCTCTACCTCGCCCTCTCCTCCCTTTTTCTCTTTCTACACTTTTGGCAGGGCTTGGTTCCCCTTCAGCTTGCGCTTCATACCCTCACCGTAGGCGCAATGCTAAATGCGGTTTACGGAGTTGAGCTGGCGTGGATTCCCATGCTACTGATGCAGACGCTAAACGTCAAAAAGGCCAAACAGCTCTTTTACATGAAGCAGGCTTCCACCGTTCTCTTCCTACTTTCCTTTCTAATCCTCAACTACCAAGCGATAGCCCTTTCCTCCCTTCTTGAGCTTGGAGTAGCCCTCTACTTTTCCTATCTGATGTATAAGCTGGTGCAGACAAGAACCATGCCTGCTCCCCTACCCTACGTAGTTAAAACCTTCTTTGTTGCCTTGGCGTTTCTACCCGCCGGCTTTATAGCTGGAACCTTTACCGCAGGACATCCTCAACTGCTTGCGGATATGTTCACTTTGCACCTTGACCTTATGGTTTACGGATTTACAGCCTTTACCATATTCGGGGGGATGGCACATCTGTTCCCGAGGATAATGTGGAACTGGAAGTTCGCCTCTGCTAAAGGGGGAAACGCTCCTACAGTAAGCGAGCTTATAGATGAAGCTTCCTTCCCCAAGTTTCTGGAAAATTCGCTCATCGCCTTTATCCTCTTCCTTGCGGTTGACAGCCTCTTTTATCCGCTGAACCTCGTATCTTCTATGATCTACCTGTTTATATTGGGGAGCTTCTTCAAGATAACTTTCTGGCACTTTTTCAAGAAACTGAAGGAGGTAGGAAAAGATGGCGACAATCAAACCCCTTGAGGAAAAGTATGACCCTGCAGCACCCGCAAGGGAACTCGTCTACGAGGATGCCAACGCGAAGGTCATACGTTTCTTTCTGAAAGCTGGTCAAGAGATAAAACCTCACAAGTCCCCTTCAAGCGTTTTTATTTCTGTCCTAAAAGGAAAACTGAGCTTCTACATAGGCAAAGAGGACAAGGAAGAGATTATAGAAACGGGGACTACCGTATTTTACGAGCCTGAGGAACTCCACGGCTTCAAAGCCCTTGAGGATTCGGTCGTGCAGGCTGTTATAACCCCTAACCCGACCGCTCAGAGGGTGAATATGTAAGCTCGCGGAAGGGATTCTTTTCTGCCCTTAACCTCTTTAGCTTTCTTTCTATTATCTGGGGTGAATACTTCCTGACGTAGTAGTCTATGGTTTCTACCCTTATCCTTATACTTCCGGAGGGCCTAGTTTCATCAAGATCTCCGAACTTGAAATATAGAGTTCCCGAGGATTCAACTATCCTTTGGGTAGGTGTATAAGTGGGTTGATCCATACCGCACTCGTAGCTTGAAAGCCTGACCACCGCAGTTATCCACGGAAAGCGGGAGGCAAACTTGGCAGCCCAAATAATTTCGTTGGTATTTGAACTGTATGAGGAAGCCCACACATCGGATATATCAAAGGGGCTTTTGATCAGTCCAGCCTCAATATCAGGTCCGAAAAGCCACTCCATAAGATCCTCATCTATAGGTAGATATTGACACCACACTACGGGATAGCCTAAGCTCTGGAATTCAACATCTATCTCGTGTCCTATGCCCGGGTCCATGTGGTATGGTCTTGCGAGGATAAGTATGCAAGGATGGTTGTTTTGGGCGCACCATTCCAGAATTTCCCTTGTTTTTTTCCTCATCTTTTGGTCAAACCTCTTTAGCTCCTCAAGACCCTTCTTAACAGCCCTTTCTACCTCTTCGTAGGTTACATTAAGGACATCCTTTAAAGGTTCATAGAGCTGTTGGGGTAAGAGGTGAGGTTCTGCGAAGCTCACAAACGGGGTTACGAGCCTAACGCCCCTTTTTTCAAACTCGTCCTCTTCTTTCAGAAAACCAGCCTTTATGTTTTCAACACCCATGGGGACACGTGTGCAGGAGAGAGTATCCATAACATGCCCTTTGAGAAAGGAAGGAAGGGAATAAATCATCGGAAGAAGAATTACATCCAAATTTTTGGTGACAAGGAGTTCACCTATATGCCCAGCCATACATTTGACCGGATAGCATGAATCCATTCCTATTCTTCCCTTTCCGAACTCTCTGTATTGCTCTTCGGAGGTATCCGAACTAAACACTATGTTTTTTGCCGGAATTCCGAGGGCTTTAAGGAAACCTATCCAAAAACGGTGAGTAGACCAGATATTGAGAACCTTAGGAATGCCTACTTTTACGTTGCTTCTATCTCCACTTATAGGTCCTCCAATTTTAGTTTTTCTCCTAAGAAGTAAACTTCTCCACATGAGTTCGTGACGCCGTAGTTATTAATTTAGGACTATCGAGCAGAACGCTGAAGTTTGAAGTTTCGCTCCTCTGCTCCTTCACCATAGCAAAGTAATATAATCCGAGTTGCCACCTATGATTTATGATCACAAGCCAAGTTCGTCCCCCCTGTAAAGATTAGATGTTAAAACCTCCATCATACCTTCAACTCTATATCCTCTCCGGTGGGAGGATAAGTCGTGGTTCCATAAACCTTACTAGCAGGTTAAGCAAGTTGGTCAGAGATCGCCTTAATAGGACCTGCCCAGTAGGTATCTCGGGTGCACAAAGGGCTGGAAGTTCCCTCAGCCTCAGAGACATAGCGGAGATAAAGGCTACACTTAAGGCTACGTGGAGACCGCTAATCTCGGAAAGGTTCTCCCTCCTAGCTCTCTCCACAGCCTTTATCAGCGTTCCTCCTACCAGAGCTTTTCTGTGTTAACCCTGATAACGCAGCCTTTTATTCTAAGCTCAAGCTCCCCGCTATCCGAGTCAAAAAACTTTCTGTATCTGCTCCTGACAAGCTTGAAAGCTCCAACCTTTCTAAGTTCCGAATACACAAGGACATAGGTCTTAACTCCCTCTCTCTCATAGAGTTCAAACTTGAGTCTTTCGTCCTTCTGGGCTGTGCCGGGAGAGACCACCTCCACCACAAGCTCGGGGGTCTCCCTTAGATACTCCTCAACCTCCTTGCACACGACCATTATGTCGGGCCTCACGACCCTGTTCTCGCTAACTATCCAGTCCAGCTCGGGATAAACGAAGCACCTTTCGGAGCGGTGCTCAAGCTGTTTCCTCAGCTGATATACAAGCTCACCAGCCACCCTTTAATGTTTCCCGAAGGGTGAGGGAGCTATAGCGTAGGGGACTCCCTCTATAAGCTCCCAGTCTCCTTCCCAGAGCCTGTAGTCCTCGTAGGTGTAGCGGGGAGGATACTTCTTTGCTAGGTTCATCATCTTCTCATTATCATGAGAGAGCATTTGTATAACTTGTATCTATCCTGTGGTTCATCTGACTTATCTCGGTCCGGAGCTGATTCATCTCGTCTCTCAGCTGGTTTATCTCCCCCTTTACCTCCTGCCTCAGCTGATCTACCCTCTAGTTCGTCTGGTCTATCCTCTGGCTCAGATATCTAAAGTCCTCTTCCTGTCTTCTCTCGATCTTTTCGAGCTTTTCGTATATCTCCCTGCCCCTCGACGACTTCGTGGATTACCTCAAGGGTTACCTTCCTGACAATTCCCTTAGCCCGCTCGAACGTTACTAAAAGATATCAACCCGCAAAGAAGTTTAAAACAAGGGGCCGGGAGGACCCCCGGGAGGTTAGAAGAAAGGAGATTCGTCTGTGGGAGTATCGGTTATCTGAGTTAGACTGTCCTGCTGGGATAGGTTAACGTAAAAGACGTCAGTCTGATTGCCGTCACCACCGCTCAGGAGTAAGTGATCCCCTATGCCGGATCCGAGGATGTTGAAGTTCTGGGGAACGGATACCAGTTGAGTTTTGTTTGTAGGATCCACAGGATCAACCGCATACAGCGTTCCGCCAGACAACTTCGGGGGAGTTCCCGTAAGTGTAGCACCTTCTACCTTAAGCATCTTGTAAATCGGGAGGAGGGAGCCTCCGGATGAGTTCATTGTTCCGCTTGTAGCAAAGCTGAAGCCCGCCCAGTAGGCGTTTTGGGTGCAGTCAGGATTAGTATTACCCTCCGTCCAGACGCAGGCGTAGGAGATGATGTTACTACTCTGCGGATCAACAACAAATTTATTGTAGAAAACCTTATCCGCTGTGGTGGTGATTACATATAGAGCCAGTTATGCCCGTCTCTATATCGGTAGCCTGTTCTTGGTTCGGGTCCTTAGGAATAGCCTTCAGTCCTCCCGACACCTGCACCACTACGTAGTTTTGTGTGAGACGAAAGCTCGAGGCATCTCCGCCTGTGTATATGAGTGTCCAATTGCCTCCGGAGTGGGGGAGTTTTCCTATATTTCCCTGATTCACAGCGTATACCGCGGTTTTGTCGGACTTACGTGACCAATTTATATCGCAAGGAACGCTTTGGTTGTTATTGTCCACCAGTTTATTTAAATTGATCCCATCAAACTTATACAGCGATCCATCCACGCATATATAGTCGTTTCCATTATGTTGAACTCAGTCCTGAAGTAAAGGCAATTCCCGCTTTCAACTCCACACGGCAGATTAGGAACCCCAAACGAGCCGTTTAATAATATAAGTCAGTTCAAGGACTTATGCAACACCCTGTTTCAGGAAATGAAGTTAATTTCCGAAAGTCGTCGGTCCTGCAAAGGGGGTATAAAATCATACATCTCAAGTCATTGCAAAACAACAGGCTCGTTGAGGTATCATCAAAGCATCAAAACATCAGCGCATTTTGATGCGCTCAAAATCCCTACAACCCTATTCAGTTGCCAAGGAGCCGGCGGGCTCTTGCGTCCCGCTAAAACGTAAAGAATAGTATAGCATCCGTT
>WFYH01000179.1 GCA_015490215.1 Aquificaceae bacterium | reverse complement strand
CTCTTCCCCAAGAAGGAGGCTATACCCACGGGAGGGTCCGCAACCGCCGCACCCGCCCAAACGGCGGAGGAAGGGATACCCAAGGCGACGGAGCCGGGGGACGTTACACCTCCCATGCCCGGGAAGGTAGCCAAGATATTGGTGGAAGAAGGTCAGCCCGTTGAGCAAGGGCAGACGGTAGCCATAGTGGAAGCCATGAAGATGGAGAACGAGATCCACGCACCCATAGACGGTATAGTCAAGAAGATCTTCGCAAAGGTGGGCGATCAGGTTAACCCTGACGAAGCGATAATGAGGATAGTTCCTCACAAGGAAGACAACAGCTATCAGTGAAAGAGGAAGTTCACATAGTAAAAAGCCCCGAGGAGATGGAAGCCCTCGGGGCAAGCCTTGCGAAAAGGCTTCAAGGTAAAGAGGTTGTATGCCTCAAGGGTAACCTCGGTGCTGGGAAAACCACCTTTGTCAGGGGACTCGCCGAGGGTTTGGGTATAAAGGAAGGCTATCAGGTCAGGAGTCCCACCTTTACTATAGTAAACGAATACCCCACCCAAAGGGGAAAGCTCATCCACGTAGACCTCTATAGGGTCAGGGACTTTGACTTTTCCGAACTTGTGGGAGAGGGGGTTCTGGCGGTGGAGTGGAAAGAGTCGTCGGAAGGGTGCGATGTAGTCGTGGAGATAGAGATAATAGGTGAAAATGAAAGAAAGGTAACCATACGCAACGTGAAAGATGGAACGCTATATAGTTCTTGAATCCTCGGAGTTTAAACTCAGCCCTCCCTCCGGAAGATTGGTTTACAAAAAGCCCGCCGGCAGTCCTGCAGAAGAGGATCTCGTAAGCGGTGAAGAGATAGCCCCGGACTTCCCCTATGAATTGCTTAACCCCCTGCAAACCCTCTTTTACCGAAAATACAGAGAGGGAAACGCCCTCGTGACCGCTCCCACCTCCGGAGGAAAGAGCCTTATAGCTTACCTCTTTATGAAGGACAGACCCGCAAGGAAGGTCTACATAGCGCCTACAAAAGCCCTCGTTTACGAGAAGGTGACCGAACTCCGCAGGCTCTTCAAAAGAAGGGTGGACGTGCGCACGGGGGACGTGATAGAGCTTTACAGGAATGCCCGCTCGGACGTGGTGGTGGCAACCTACGAGAACTTCGCCCTTGCCCTCAGGAACCGCCTCTCGTGGGCAACGGAGACTGACTGTGTGGTGATAGACGAGATCCACCACCTTATGGGTTCAAGGGGATGGGTGTTAGAGGAGATAGTCTCTTACCTCTTAGAATCGGAGGTGGAAATCCTCGGACTTTCCGCCACCCTGCCCGGAAGTGATAAGTTGGCAAAGTGGATAAGGGCAAAGCTCTTTATAGAGTCCCTCTGGAGACCCGTCCCCCTTGAGAGGAAGGTCATACCCCTTAAGGAGTTTAAGGAATTTACCGAAGCAAAAGATCAAGAAGAAAGGATGGCTGCAAAACTCCTGAGCGCCCTCTATGAGCTGAGGAATCCCGACGATCAGGTCATCCTTTTTGTCCACAAAAAGAGTATAGGTTGGAAGGTCTTGGAGCTTGCCAACAGGGAGAGGATAGGGGTTATGAACGAGACAGTCCCCTTTGAAAGGATAGAGAAGGAGGACAAGGAAATAGCCTTCCACAATGCGGATATCCCCAAAGAGGAGAGAGAGGAGATAGAAAAAGCCTTCAGAGAAGGAAAGCTGAAAAACCTCGTAGCCACCCATACCCTAGCTTACGGAGTTAACCTTCCAGCAGATACGGTTCTGATCAGCGTAAGAGCTTTCTGGGACAGGAAACAGGGAGAATGGAAGATATTTCCCCAACAGCTTGATATACTGCAGATGGAAGGGAGGGCGGGCAGACTCGGTATAAAGGAAAAGGGCTTTTCCTACATACTCCCCTACGGAGCTTCACCTCAGAGCCTTAAAAGGGAAATAGAGCGAAGTGTAGAGGGTGAGTTCAACCCCCAGCTCAGGCAGATGGTCAAGGGTGGCTACCTGTCGGAGGACCTTGAAAAGGTATTGAGCCTCTTTGTGCTTATAGGTTTTCTTTATGAGGGTAGGAACTTTAAAAACTTCCTCAGGAAGACCTACTCCCTCAGGGATCTTGTGGAGGATCCCCTAATAGACGACGTATACGAATGGCTTGAAGAGAGGGGCTACATTGAGAGAAGTAAGCTCAGCGACAAAGCCCTTTTCTGTATAAGATCGGGTATGTCCCCTATAAATTACGAGGAATTTTTGAGGAGGAAGCTTCTCAATTTGGAAACCCTTGTTGTCATCCGTCCCCTCCTTTTTGTGAAGAGGTTTGAGGGGCTTTACGAGTTTATCAAGGAGATGCCAAACTTCCCTGCGGATGATGTCTACATAAGGGATAAGCTCTCACCCTGCGGTATAGAGTGCTTTAGAGACAACACCCACCAGTTCCTCTTTTACATAGAGGGGCTTACCTTCAAATACCCCAACATCCAGCACCCGCCCGGAGAGTTCTCTTACTTGGGAACGGACGCTTTGCACCTCATAAGGACCCTTTTGGAGATAAGAAAGTTCGGGGATATAAGCTGGTCCAACGGGCGGATAATGGCTATCGCCCACTCGGTAAAATACGGTCTTACCGAAGAGTTCGCCCCCTTGGGAGGGATAAAGGGGATAGGTCACATAAGGGCTAACCTTCTCAAAAGGCTCATGGTTGAAGAGGGTATAAAGGTTCCACCCCTCGGAAGCCCAACGGAGGAGCTTTTAGGAAGACTCAGCGAGGAAGTGGCGGATCTTGAAGGGAGACTCGTTGACCTCCTCCTTGAGCATAGGTTTGAGGATCAAAAGGAAAAGGCAAAAAAGGAAGCCAAAGCGGTCCTGAGCAGGCTCAGAGCCAACGAAGAGGGGTTCCTCGTAGACGACAGGATCCTGAGAACCTTCGGGATGTTCCACATAGGTCCGGAAGCCATAAGGATGCCTAAGGCGGAACTTATCGGAAGCCTCCTCTGAGTGTGGTATATTTGTTTAAGCAAATTCCTTTAGAGGGGTCACGGGATGGCTCAAAAGAAGTGGAGAACCGCCATAACCCAGCATGTGGATCACGAAACCTACATAAGGGGTTACAGGCTACTTGATCTCGTAGGCAACCTTTCCTTCGCCCAAGCCATATACCTTATCCTCAAAGGAGAGCTTCCCTCCGAAGCAGAGTCTAAGATGATGGAGGCTATCTTCGTCTCGGTCATAGACCACGGTATAGCACCCCCTTCGGTAATAGCGGCAAGGTCGGTAGCCAGCGGAGGAAACTCCCTGAACGTGGGGGTGGCGGCGGGTGTCCTTGCCTTCGGATCCGCCCACGGCGGAGCTTTGGAAGACGCCATGAAGTTTTTACAGGACAGTGTAGCCTCGGGCAGGTCTGCGGAGGAGGTGGTATCCGAATACCTGTCCCAGAAAAAGCCCATACCCGGATACGGTCACAGATACTACAAGGAGTTTGACCCCAGAACCAAAAGGCTTATGGAGCTTGCCAAGAAATACGGCTTTTTCGGAAAACACTGCGAATTTGCTGAAAAGGTGGAAGAGGAGATCTTTAAGCAGAAAGGCAAAAGGATCGTCCTGAATGTGGACGGTGCCATTGCGGCGGTAACTTCGGACATGGGATTTGACTGGAGGCTCGGAAAGGGCTTCTTCATTATAGGAAGGGTTCCCGGTCTGGTGGCTCACGTTTACGAAGAGCTGACCACCGAAAAGCCCTTCTCAAAGAGACTAAACGAACCCGAAGAGACCGAATACACGGGTGTTCCGCCAAGAGAGCTTCCCGAAAGCTTTAAGAAGGTATGAGCAAGAATATAACCTACGGACTTGGTATCCTCCTTGTTGCCCTGCTCCTTTACTTCGCCCTCTTCAGCCAAACGCAGGTTTCCAAAACCGCAGGCGTATCGGTGGGCAAACCTGCACCGAACTTTACCCTAAGGACGTTGGAAGGGAAGGAGGTAAGCCTCTCCGATCTGAGAGGAAAGGTGGTCCTTGTAAACTTCTGGGCTACTTGGTGTCCACCCTGCAGGGAGGAGATGCCCCTCTTTGAAGAGGTTTACAGAAGATATAAAAACAAAGGTTTTGAGATCCTTGCCATCAGCACAGACACCTCTGCGGAAGCGGTAAGGAAGTTTGTTAAGGAGTTTAAAGTGAGCTTCCCCGTCCTTATGGACGATGGGAAGGTTTCAACCTCTTACGGCATTCAAGGACTGCCCACCTCCTTCCTCATAGACAGGGAGGGTAAGGTCATAAAGATCCGCCTTGGAAAATACAGGGAGGTGGAAAAGGACGTTAAAGAAGCTCTGGAATGATCTCCTTTAGCCCTTCGGAAGCGGTTTTCCTGACGGATATATCCGCATAGGGGGTTACGGGTGTCTCTTCGGGGTTTATCTCTATAAGTTTGGCACCACTGTTTTTTGCTATGAAGGGAAGCTCCGCAGCGGGATACACCTGTGCGGAGGTGCCTATCACCAAAAAGATATCTGCCTCCTGAGAAAGCGCAAAAGCCTTTTGCAGTGCGTCTATAGGGAGCGACTCACCGAACCACACAACGCCGGGTCTTAGCAGTCCTCCGCAACTTTCACACTTGGGCGGTATCTCGGGTAGGGGTGCCCTGTAGTCGTAATCTTCAACCCCGCAAGAAGTGCACCTTACCTTCCATATATTCCCGTGAAGCTCTATAACCTTTTTGGACCCTGCCCTTTGGTGCAAACCGTCCACATTTTGAGTCACCACCCAAAAATCACCGATCTTCTTTTCAAGGTCAGCCAAAAGCAGGTGGGCTTCGTTGGGTTTTGCCTTGGCTATAAGTTGCCTCCTCCAGTCATACCACTCCCAAACGAGCTTGGGGTTTTTGCCGAAGGCTTCAGGTGTGGCAAGCTTCATAGGATCGTGCTTTTTCCACAAACCGTCCTTTCCTCTGAAAGTGGGAATTCCGCTCTCTGCGGATATACCCGCCCCCGTGAGAACTACAACCTTCATGTTTTCCTTCCTTACAAGCGTATGAGTTTGAAGCCCTCTTTCTCAAACCTTCTGTTGTAGGATATAACCTCCTTTACCTTCCTCTTCTTTGCCTTGGAAGCCTTCAGAGCATCCATGAAGCTCATCTTAGAGTTCTTGTAAATTTTAACCGCCTCGTAGAGGATTTCCCTGTCCTCAACACTGAAGAGGCTGTCCATAAGAACCGTATTGACCACGTCCGAGACCACCTCCCTTTCCCACCCGTATACCTCCCCGAGATAATAGACCAGTTCAACCACCACCTCTTGGGTAACAAGGAGCTTCTCCTTTTGCTTTTCAAGCTCCCTAAAGAGCTTGTCTATCTTTTCCACCTGCTGTTCGTCCCCCGAAAAAAAGTCAAGAAGCACCGTAGTATCCAAAAGCTTCATGAAAAAGGATTTTATCAGAGGATCGGAAATGTCATGACATTTTCAGTTTTTTGACCCTAAAAAATTTCTGATGGGTTCCGATATCTATACATAGCCATGGACGAAATCGTCAAGGT
>WFYH01000178.1 GCA_015490215.1 Aquificaceae bacterium | reverse complement strand
GTTCCTAATCTGCCGTGTGGAGTTGAAAGCTAAGACAATCTTTATCCCTCTCTCCCAAGCGAATTGAGTTCCTAATCTGCCGCGTGGAGTCCTTCCTTTCCGGTTCCTATTTTCTCTATCTTAATTTCCATTTCTGGCGTATTGCAAAGCACCCTTAATAAGCTCCTAAGCAAAAGCATGCCGATCTATCAGATATAGGATTGAGACTTAATCTCTACCTCGTCAACTTTCAAAAGAGCGACTAATAGAACTATAAGTATGACAAAAATCATGGAAAATAGATATTGAGATCTGATTTCATTTTCTAAAACTTTAAGGAGGCAAGGGATGAGAAAGGTGCTGGCTGGTTCACTTCTGCTCTCTTCGGCTATCTTTGCACAGCCCGCAAGCGACATAGAAGCCCTCAGAAACGAGATAGAGGTCCTTAAGGAGGAGCTTCGCCGGCTTAAGTTGGAAATAGCCGCCCCCGAGATAAAGGAGTATAAGAGCTACTCAGGTCTTGGACCTGCGGCTTCAAAGGCTTTGATTAATCCGAAGGGTGTTTCCATAGGCGGTTACGGTGAAATATGGTTTACCAACAGACCCAATCAGAAGCCCAACTCGGACATAGACTTGTATAGGTTCATCATCTACCTCGGTTACGCCTTTACGGAAAAGTTGAAGTTCAACTCGGAGATAGAGATAGAGCATGCGAAGGTTGAGGGCGGAGAAGAAGGCGGTGAGGTGGCCATAGAGTTTGCTTTTATTGACTACAGGGTGAACAGGGAACTCGGTCTCAGGGGCGGTATGGTTCTCGTTCCCCTTGGGATAACCAACGAGTATCACGAACCACCAACCTACTTCAGCGTCAGGCAACCCTATCTTGAAAAGAGGCTCTTTCCCTTTACATGGAGGGAAAACGGTATCGGATTTTACGGAGAGACGGACCTCCTTGAATACAGGGCATACCTGATCAACGGAATGAAGGCGGAGGAAGGGGAGTATAAAGCTTCCTCGCCCCTTGATAAGCTTGCTCAGGACGGTGCTCAGGCTTCTGCAGACCAGCTTGCCTTTACCGGTAGGCTTGACGTTAAGCTTCCCAAAAACCTGAAGGTTGGGGTGGCTACCTTCATATCCGGAGTTCAAGATGAGGAAGGGGAAAAGCTCGGGACCATCTCTATACTCTCACCGCACCTCTGGTGGCAGTATGCGGGCTTTGATGTGAGGTTCGTAGGGGCTTACACCACCGTAAGCGATGCGGACAAAATAACCGCAGAGCTTTCACCCGCCGCCTGTAATTTAGACCCTTCCCAGTGTAACGTCTTTCCCGAAAGGATGGAGGGTTTTTACCTTCAGGTAGCCTATAATGTCCTCAGGTTCTTTGACACGGAACAGGAGCTTTTCCTCTTCGTTAAATACGAAGACATAGACCCCTATGCGGAGGTTCCCGACGGCTACCAAAAACCCGCAGGCTATACTTTCAAGGTATACAACGCAGGTGTATCTTACAGACCCCATCCCCTCGTAGCTCTCAAGGCGGACTACGTAAGGCTTGATAAGGAGAACTCCTCTAACGAGGACGTTTACAGCATGGCTATAACTTGGATGTTCTGAAGCGCTCCCGCTATGGCGCCGCCGAGGATCGGGGGCTGAGGCTCTTGCTCCCGGTCTTCCCTATTTTTTTATTCCGAGGAGGTAACAGCGATGCCAAAGAGTGCTTGGCTCGGCGATGAGTTTTTGAAAATGAAAACCGAAGCCTTGCTCCTTATAAACGGTAGCATGAGGCTGGAAGATCTTAAGCTTTTGCTCGGCGTTCCCTTAGAAGATAAATCTCTTATCCTGCGTCTTCGTAGGCTCGGCTTTAGGATAAAAAAGACGTCAAAAGGAGTTAGGGTTCAGCTCCAGTAAGGATGGACTTTTCCAGTCTTTTGCTCAGAGAAAGTAGGTTTGAAGTTAAAGAGCTTCCCCTTGTAAAAAGGGAACCCATATTTGATACCTTCGGCACGCTGTGGGGATACGAACTTCTTATAGGAAACGGGGTGGTTTTCGGGGACAGAGAGAAATTCTTTGACAATTTGAATGAGGTTTTGGACTTTATCTTTTTTCAGACACACTTAGAAAGCTTTGACCCCTCAGAGAGAGGATACTATTTCATAAACGTGAAACCTAAAACCCTGATGCTCTTCGGGGACAGGATAGCCCAAATGGTC
>WFYH01000177.1 GCA_015490215.1 Aquificaceae bacterium | reverse complement strand
CGTCTACACCACCATGAAGGATATCTACTGATGAAGGAAAAAGTGGCCCCTCTCATCTCACTGCGCTCCCTCGCCCCCTCCCTTCCCCTCTTTTTTCTTTTCCTTTTTCCAACTTTTGCAAAATCTCCTCAAGAGATCTACAACACCCTCTGTGCCAAGTGCCACCACGAGGACAGGATAGGCAGGATAGCGCCCCCTTTGGGCGCCGAGTTTCTGAAGAGAAAAAGCGACGAATACCTCAAAAGGGTAATAAGGGAGGGTATACCTTCTACCACCATGCCCTCCTTCCCTGAACTTACAGACGACCAGCTGAATGCCCTCATAGACTACATAAGAAAGCCCCTCGGAAGCATAAACTACGATCTGGAGGAGGTTAAAAGGAGCTATGCCCCAATAAAAAGGGAAAAAAGAGGGAAAAGGTTTAAAAACCTAAAAGATCTGGTGGTCTTCGTGGACAAGGGAGGGACCGTTTACCTTTTGGAGGGAACTCGGGTTTTGGACAGCTTTCCCTTTAAAAACGTTCACGGAGGTGTGAAGTTCTCTCCCGAGGGGGACGTCTTTTTTGTCCCCGCCAGAGACGGATGGGTTATCTCCTACGATCTGAAAGAAATGAAACCCAAAGCTAAGGTAAGACCCTGTATATATCTCAGAAACATCGCCTTTTCCGTGAGGACTAAAACCCTTGCGGTTGCCTGCACCCTCCCAAAAAAGATAGTTTTCCTGTCGGAGGATCTGGTTCCCCTTCGGGAGAGGACCCTTGAGGGAAAACCTTCAGCGGTTTACGAGGTAACAAAAGCAAAAGGTTACGAGTTTGTCCTGACCTACAGGGATATTTCCCGCATAGCCCTTCTTGATTCCAGAGGAAGAGAAAAGACCCTTAAAACGGAAGCACCCCTTGAGGATTTTTTTATAGATCCCTTTGAAGAGTTCATAGTCGGAACATCCCGCCAAGAGTCAAAACTATATGTTTACAGACTCTCCGAGGGTAGGAAGGTCTTTGAGGCGAAGGTAAAATCCATGCCACATCTGTTTTCCTCCGCCTTTTGGTATTCGGACGGGGGCTTTTACTTTGCCACAAGGCATGTAAGTTCCTCCGAGGTTACCGTATGGAGGATGTATGACTGGAGGTTGGAAAAAACTCTGAAGGTGGGAGGAAAGGGGTTTTTCGTGAGGACCTCCCCCGGGGTTCCGGAGCTGTGGGTTGACCTTGGAAGGGAAGGTTTCGCCCTTATAGATAAGAAAACCCTATCGGTCAGGAGGGTTTCCTTCGGAGGCATAGCCACCCATGTGGAGTTTTCACCCGAAGGAAACTACGCTTACGTGAGCCTTTTGGGAAAGGATCCTTCCCTTTTGGTGGTAGATCCGATCACCCTTGAAAGGTTTAAAACCCTACCTGCTCAGCACCCCGCCGGGAAATACAATTTTGTTCTTAAGACGAGGAAGTTTTACCCTTCCCTGCTTGGATACGAGGTTTTCATGTCCAAATGTTGGGGTTGTCACCACCCCACCGAAGAAGCATTCGGACCACCCCTCAGGGATATAGCCCTGAAAAGATCCAAGGAGCTGATAGCCTCCCAGATTCTAAACCCGGAGGAGACTTCAAAACTGTTGGGATACAAAGAAAACGCAATGCCAAAGATAAATATCTCTTCAAAAGAGCTGGAGGCGATAATGAGCTTTATGGAGGGGCTAAAAGATGAAGCAAGACTTGCTAAAGGCGATTAGCTCTGTGGACAGACCCCAGCTGGGGGAGGACATTCCTATCCTTATCTTTCGTGCCTTCAGGCTTTATTCGGGGGAATACCTGAAGGAAATAGTGGGCGACAAGGGGGCGTCCATGCTCTTTTTGAATGCGGGCAGGCAACTAGGTCTATCTTTGGCAAGGAATTTGCTGGATGAAGATGTGAACAGGTTTTTGGAAAAGGTTTCTGACTTCGCCAAGGAGGAGAAACTCGGGATTCTGGTGGTTGAAGATCTAAACAAGGAGAAAGCTGTTCTCAGACTTGACGAGTGCATCACCTGTTCGGGAATGCCCAACATAGGTATGAGGATATGCCACTTTGAAACGGGTATAGTGGCGGGTCTCTTTGAAGCCTTCCTCGGAAAGAGGGTAAAGGCTACCGAAACCAAGTGCAACGCTATGGGCGAAGGGACCTGTCAGGTTACTGTGGAGCTGTGAAATGCTGAGGGTAAGCGAATTTGCCCGTATGGCTCTTGAAGGTAGGACCTACAGACCTCCCGCAGGTTTAATCCTTATTTGGAACCTGACCAACCGCTGTAACCTTTACTGCAAACACTGCTACTCTTCCGCAAATCAGGACAAAAGCCAAGAGCTTACCTTTGAAGAGGTTGATAGGGTAGCCCGTCAGCTTGCAAAGGAAGGGGTGAAGTTTGCTATCCTCTCGGGGGGCGAACCCCTTCTTAGGGAGGACATCCACGAAATATCCCGGCTTTTGAGAAACCTCGGGATAAAAACCTATCTCTCTACGAACGGTTTACTCATAACCAAGGAGAGCGTGAAGACCATAAAAAGGCACTACGACTACGTAGGTATAAGCATAGACGGGACACCAGAGGTCCACGACCGCTTCAGGGGCAAAAGGCACGCCTTTGAAACCTCCCTGAACGCTCTCATGCTGTGCCTAAAAGAGGGTATAAAGACGGGGCTGAGGTTCACCCTCACCGAGCAGACCGCTCACTCTTTGCCCTTTATCTTTGAGCTGGCTCAGGAGCTCGGTGTTACCAAAGTTTACATCTCTCATCTTGTATATGCGGGTAGGGGCAAAAGGCTCTCGCAGGTGGAAAGGGAGGAATACAGAAAGACTGTTGAATTCATAATCAGAACCGCCCTTGACTTTATTGAAAAGGGTATCCCAGTGGACGTGGTTACGGGAAACAACGAGGCGGACGCCGTAGTCCTCTATCGCATCTTTAAGGAGAGATACCCCGAAAGGGCGGACAATTTGCTGGAAATTTTAAAGGCTTGGGGCGGAAATCAGGCGGGGGTAAGGCTCGTTAATATAGACCACAGGGGTAACGTGAAGCCCGACCCCTTCTTCTTCCATTCTGTGGGGAACGTAAGAGAAAAGAGCTTTGGGGAGATATGGAACTCCAACGGGCTTTTAAGCTTTTTAAGGGAAAAGCCCCGCAGGGTAAAGGGTAAGTGTGAAAACTGCAACCACTTGGACATCTGCAACGGCAACTCCAGAGCGAGGGCTTACTTTGCCAGCGGCGATTACGCAGGGGAGGATCCCCTATGTTACCTTTAGTCCTTTTGCTTTTCTTTGGGCTTGCTTTCGCTCAAGGAATCTTCGTAGTAGAGAGGGAGCGCCAAGCGGTAGCTGTAATTGAGGGAGACAACATCTTTCACATAAAGGATGTGGGGAACACCAACCACGCCACCGTTAAGTTCTTCCGCTCAAAGGCTTACCTTATAAGCAGGGACGGCTTCCTTACGGAGATAGATCCTCTCTCTAAGAAGGTAACCAAGAAGGTCAAGGTAGGAAAAAGCTCAATAGGTTTTACCTTCTGCTCGGACAAGATAGCAGTAGCCAACTACTCACCCAAGGACGTGGTCTTTCTGGACAGAAAACTAAAAGAGCTGAAGAGGATAAAGACAGATTCAAGAAACGTGGGCATAAAGAGCTACAAGGAGAAGCTGATCTTCTCCCTGATGGACAAGGATCAGATATGGGTTATGGACTGTAGCAGCTTGGAGGTGGTCAAAAGGTTTAAAGACATAGGTGACATGCCCTTTGACGCTCTCATTCACAAAGGCAAGTATATAGCAGGACTCTTCAGGGAGAAGGCACTGGTTATAGTTGATCTGGAGAACCTCAGCTACAGAAAAGTCACTTTCACCTCAGAGGATAAAGCTGTGGTCTTTAAGATACCCCACTTCGGGATGTGGGGTGTGTGGGGAAGCACCGCTTACATACCCGCTGTGGGTGAAAGGAAGGTGCTTGTGGTTGACCTTGACCGCTTTGCGGTGGTAAAAGAAGTGACCCTCATAGGTCACCCTGTTTTCGTTTCCGTATCTCCCGACGGAAGGTTTTTGGCGGTTAACTACAGCGGTGACAAGGAGGACTTCGTAACCCTCATAGACAGGGAGAAGCTCAAGGTTGTCAAAGATGCTAAGCTTGGCAGAAGGATACTCCATCTGCGCTTTTCCCCCGACGGGAAAACCCTCTTTGTCTCTTCTTACTATGAGAACCTCGTAAAGGAAGTTTCCCTCCCCGAGATGGAGGTTCTCCGCACTTGGAGGGTTCCGACCCCTTCGGGCATCTTCGTTGAAGGAGGTAAAAGCCATGGGTAAGGTCTACCTTGTAGGTGCCGGTCCCGGAGATCCGGAGCTTTTGACCCTTAAAGCGATCAAGGTTATATCCCGTGCAGACGTCATACTTTACGATAGGCTCATAAACGACAAGGTTCTTGAATACGCCAAACCCACCTGCAAGCTCGTTTATGTAGGCAAGGCGGACGGAAAGCACACCATACCCCAAGAGGAGATAAATAAACTCCTTGTTTACTATGCGAGCGTTTACCAGAACGTCGTCCGTTTGAAGGGGGGAGACCCCTTTATCTTCGGCAGGGGCGGGGAAGAGGCTCTTTATCTGAGCAAGTTCAAGATACCCTACGAGGTGGTACCCGGTGTAAGCTCAGTATACTCGGTTCCAGCGTATGCGGGTATACCCCTGACCTTCAGGGGTGTCGCCTCCTCCTTTGCGGTGGTGACGGGGCACGAAGCTACCGGAAAGGAAAAGCCTGTTAACTGGGAAGACTTTAAAGGTGTTGACACCCTCGTGATCCTGATGGGGGTCAAAAACAGACAGAAGATAGCCAAGGAGCTTATAAGGTGCGGAAGGGATCCCGAAGAACCCGTTGCCTTTGTGGAGAGGGGAACCACCGATAGCCAAAGGGTCGTAGTCTCCACCCTGAAGGAGGTCAGTGAAAACCCACCCGACGTTGAACCTCCTGCGGTGATGGTGGTGGGTCAGGTGGTGCGTCTTCATAACCTTTTGAAGGATTTTCTTGAAAACCTAAAGCCCGAAGGGGAGATACACAATGTAGAGCACCTGAGGTGGGAAAAATGATCGGGGAAGAGCTTCTTAAGATGCTTCAAGAACACATCCCCTTCGTGCCGAGACCCTTCCTGTGGATAGCTGAGAGATTAGGGACTTCCGAGAAGGAGGTTTTGGAGGAGATTAAGAATCTCAAAGAGCAAAGGATAATAAGACAGATATCTCCCATATACGATACCAAGGCGGCGGGATACGACAGCTCCCTTGTAGCCTTCAGGGTGGAGGATATAGAAAAGGCTGCGGAGGTTGTAAACGCCTATCCGGGCGTAAGCCACAACTACGAAAGGAACCATGAGTTTAACCTCTGGTTTACTGTGGCGGTTCCACCCGACTCTAAACTCGGACTTGAGGGCATCGTAAGTATACTGGCTCAGGAAGCACAGGCTCAAGAGTTTGTCATTCTGAGGACCGTAAAAACCTTCAAGATAGGGGTAAAGCTCAGCTTTGAAAGTATGTATGAAAGGGAGGAGGTAAAGCCACCCAAGGAGGAGGTAAAGGTCTATCTCATCACCGAAGAGGACAAGAGGGTAATAAGGGAAACCCAAAGGGATATACCCCTCACCTCTGAACCCTTCAAAGATATAGCCCTCAGGTTGGGTATGGATCAAGAGGAACTTCTAAAAAGGTTGGAAGACTACAGGGAAAATGGGCTTATCAGGAGATTTTCCGCCATACTCTTTCACAGGAGGGCGGGTTTTAAGTTCAACGGAATGGTGGTTTGGAACGTTCCTAAAGATCGTATTGAGGAGGTGGGAACCTTTATCTCCTCCTTCAGGTGCGTATCCCACTGCTACGAGAGACAGACGGGCGGTAGGTGGGAATATAACCTCTTCAGCATGATCCACGCAAAGACGAGAGAAGATCTGGAAGACTTCGTAGATTACCTTTCAAAAGAAACAGGTATAAAAGACTACGAGATACTCCTCTCTACAAGGGAATTCAAGAAAAAGAGGGTAGAGCTTTTTGCGGAGGGCTTCTATGAATGGGAAAGAAGGTATATGGGCGTATACGCCCACTAAGGAGAGGATTATTAAGGTAGCCCTTAAGCTCTTCTCAAGGAAGGGTTTTAAGGGCACCACCATAAAGGACATCGCAAAGGAGGTAGGTATAACCGAAGGAGCAATCTACAGGCACTTTGCCAGCAAGGAGAAGATAATCTACTTTCTTATAACCACCGTAAGCAGGGAGCTTGAAGAGCTTATAAAGGAGAAGGTCTTCATAAGGGGGAGTCTGAAAGAGCAGGTAAAGAGCCTTATAGAAACGCTCATGAGGTATGCCTTTGAAAAGCCGGATTCCTTCAGATTCTTGACCGTTTACCACATACTCAGGGAAAACGGCTTTGAGAAAAGACTTCCGGGCGGGCTGATACTTGAAAACTTTAAAAGAGCCTATATGAGGGGTGAGCTTAAGGTCTCTCCGGAGGTAGCCCTCAGCGTCGCCGTGGGATCGGTGGAGAGAGCCTTCATACTTTGGGAGATGGGTCTTGTAAACCTTCCCGAAGATAGGTTCATAGAGGAGCTTCAGGAAACGGTCGTCAGTGCCCTCTGTTAGAAGAGTACCTCTATAGCCTCCTTTACGTTTGATACCGGCAGGATCTCTATCCCCTCCACCTCCATGTTCAGCTTGCCCGGAACCAAAGCCCTCCTGAAACCGAACTTGAGAGCTTCCTTTATCCTCAGATCGCCGAAGTGAACCGCCCTGACCTCACCTCCCAGACCCAGCTCTCCGAACACGACCACGTCCTCGGGAACGGGCTTTTCCTTCTTTGAAGAGACTATAGCCATTGCCACCGCAAGGTCCACCGCAGGCTCTTTTACCGAAAGCCCGCCCGCAACGTTTACGAACACATCCGAGTCCCTTGTGAAGATGTTGGCTTCCTTCTCAAGGATTGCAAGGATCAGGGAGAGCCTGTTTACGTCAAAGCCCTGAGTTCTCCTCTGCGGGGTGGTGTAGAGGGCAGGCAAAACGAGAGCCTGAACCTCCAAAAGGACAGGTTTGCTCCCCTCCGTGTGGGGAAATATGACGCTTCCGGGGGAGTTCACCCTCTCGCTTACAAAGAAAGCGGAAGGCTCCGGAACCTCTTCAAGCCCAGTATCGCTCATCTTAAAAACTGCCATTTCCCCAACCGATCCGAAGCGGTTTTTTATCACTTTAACTACCCTGTAGAAGTTATACCTTTCACCTTCAAACTGGATCACTGTATCCACTATGTGCTCTAAGACCTTAGGTCCCGCTATTGTTCCCTCCTTGGTTATCTGCCCCACTATGAAGCAGGGGAGCCCCCTCTCCTTACAGATCTCCGTAATCCTGAAGGTAACCTCCCTCACCTGAGAGACGGAACCGGGAGAGGACTCAAGCTTTTCTGAATACATCGTCTGCACCGAGTCTATTACCAAAAGGGAAGGGTCTACCTCCTCTACGGTTTTCTGGATCTCCTCAAGGACCGTTTGGGGGTATATTAGAACGTCAGGGTTGCTTACCCCAAGCCTGCGTCCCCTCATGGCTATCTGGGAACCTGATTCCTCTCCCGAGACGTAGAGGACCCTTCCGTGGGCGGTGAACCTGTCCGAGACCTGCAAAAGCAAGGTGGATTTCCCTATCCCCGGCTCACCGGCTATGAGGATAACCTGTCCGGGCACCAAACCTCCGCCCAAGGCGGAGTCAAGGTTTGCAAAACCCGTAGACTTTCTCCTGTAGTCCTCTTCCTCCCAGCGGTCTATGGGCAGAACTTCAACCTTCGTCTTTGGGACGGTGGGGGTATCCGCTACCCTTTCCTCAACGAGGGAGTTCCACTCGCCGCAGGAAGGGCACCTTCCCTTCCATCTTACGGATACGTATCCGCAGGATTGGCAAACAAACCTGACATCACGCTTTGCCATCTTTGGCTTGGTAGGTCATAAGCTCCCTTATCAGGGAGGCGGGCTTTACCTCCTTGGGACATACGCTGTTACATTTGTCACAGGAAAGGCAGTGGTAAAGGTGCCCCCAAGATACAGCTTCCTCTATTCTGAAGTCCTTGTTCTTTTCCCTCGGGTCTTGGAGGAACCTGTAAATCTTGGCAAAGAGAAGGGGTCCCGCATAGCCCTCTTCCTTCACTTGAGGACAGTAAGCTTGGCAGGCGGAACACAGTATGCAGTCGGAAGCCCTTTCTATCTTTCTGCTGATGGAGGGAGGTATTTGGGGATTTTCCTTGACCTCCTCTATCCAAGTCCTGAAACGTCTGAGCCTGTTTACAACATCGTCGTGGTTTACCGCAAGGTCCTTTATGGGGCTGAAACCGCTCAAAGGTTCTATAACTATCTCCTCTCCAGCAAGCAGGTAAGGAAGAACCTGCTCCTTGCAGGCGAGGCGGGGGAAGCCGTTTATCATCACCGTGCAGGTTCCGCAGATTCCAGCCCTGCAGAAGTGCCTGAAGGTTAGGGTAGGGTCAAGAGTATCCTTTATCTTCTGAAGCGCCCTCAGGAAGGTCATCCCCTCTTCGTAATCTATCTCGTAGGTTTGGTAGAATTTCTTTCCCTCTTCGGGGTCGTACCTGAAAACTCTTAGCTTCACCTTCAGATCCATCGGGGTGGAAATAATATAGGTGTTTAAGAAGGAACTTCAAGCTCCATGCCGTCGTGGGCGCTTACCACCTCAAGGGACAGCTCCCTACCCAGATCCCGTGCAATCTTCTCTGGACCCTCTTGGAGCATCTCCATACTGAAGTGGGTCAGAACCGTAAGGTTAGGTCTACAGTGGGCTATCAGCTCCTTTACCTCCTCAACGGAGAGGTGATCTATGTGCGAACGCTTTCTGTAAAAGGTGGTGTTGATTATCAAAAGGTTCGGATTCTTCGGGTAAGCTTCAAGCATCTTTCTTTCATAGCGGGCACAGGTAAGGTATACGATGGCATCCTTAGCAAAGGAAAGCCCGTAGGTCTCTACACCGTGGTGGGTATGTCTCATTACCGCCTTTACGGGTATACCCTTAAAGCTGATCTCCTTCCCTTCTTTGAGGGTCTCCACAAAAGAAAGCCTTTTGATCAGGTAAGGCAGAAGAACCCTATCTTCACCCTTCAGTGCGCTTTCGGGAGCAACAAGACCGAGCCCTTTCCTCTTCCCTCCGTCGGTGCAGGCTTCTATAAGGGTGTTCAGGTCCGCACTGTGGTCAAGGTGTATGTGGGACAGGACTATAAGGTCTATGGAGGTGTAGCTTATCCCCTTTTCCTTCAGGTAGACAAAGGCTCCCGGTCCGGGATCAACGTGAAAGAGAGCACTTCCGAAATCTATAAGAAAACCGCCGGACCTTCTTATAAGCCTGAAGGTAACTACCCTTCCGCCGGCGGTGCCTAAGAAGGTTACCTTAATCCTCTTCTTCAACTATTATGGAACCGCTCGGGCACTCGTCCGCTACCTCTTCAACCTCCGACTCAAGATCCTCAGGGACATACATCCACTTGGTTTCTTCATCCTCTTCAATGTCGTATCTCACAACGTCCGCTATACCGTCTCCCTTATCCTTGAAGACTTCAGGTACCCTATCGTAGCAAAGCTCGCAGGCGGTGCAGGTGTCATACTCTATGCGGACCTTCTTCTTAGCCATGCTCTTACTCCTCCTCAACTATTATGGAACCGCTCGGGCATTCGTCCGCCACCTCTTGAACGTCTTCGGAAAGGTCATCGGGAACGTTCATCCACTTTTCATCTCCGTCCTCTATGTCAACACGAACCACGTCTGCTATTCCGTCTCCTACGTCCTTGAAAACCTCAGGGATCCTGTCGTAGCAGAGTTCGCAGGCGGTGCAGGTATCCTGATCAACCCTTACCTTCAGTCCCATTTCGCTACCTCCTTGGCTGAAGTTTATAAAAAATATTAAAGAAATTCAGCATATCAAGATAACCTTAATCATACGTCTCGCCTGACGAGGGAGATCATCAGTATACACCAACCTTTGCGCAGGCACGATAGCTGTTAGAATTAAATACATGGGAAGGGACTTTATAGACCTGTGGAACTTAGATCCCGAAGAGGCGTGGTATATAGTAAGGAGGATAGCTAAGGTAAAGGGGGGCGAGGAGGAGATCGGCAGACCCCTTGAGGGTAAGAATATAGCCCTGCTCTTTACAAAGCCCTCCACGAGGACGAGGGTATCCTTTGAGGTTGCCATAAACCAACTGGGCGGAAACTGCTTCTTTCTTCAGGAAAACCAGCTCCAGCTCTCAAGGGGTGAGGATGTAAAGGACACTTCAAGGACCCTTTCAAGATACCTTGACGGCATAATCATAAGAACTTCTTCCCACTCGTGGCTTGAGGAGTTTGCGAGGTGGTCTTCCATCCCCGTGATAAACGCCCTTACGGACAAGTCTCACCCCTGTCAGATACTCAGCGACGTCTTTACCCTTTATGAGAAGTTCGGGGAAGAGGTAAAGAACATAAAGATTGCCTACCTGGGAGACGGAAATAACGTCTGTAACACTTGGCTTGTGGGAGCGGGACTTTTCGGCTTAAACCTCTTCGTAGCCACACCCGAAGACTACGGACCGGATAGCTACTACCTTCAGGCGGGACTTGATCTTTCCAACTTTACGGGCGGAAACGTATACTTAACCACCAATCCTGAAGAGGCAGTGAGGGATGCAGACGTTGTGTATACAGACGTGTGGTTCAGCATGGGTCAGGAGAGGGATCCGGAAAAGTTGGAGAGCTTGAGGAAGTTTCAGGTAAGCGATGAGCTTTTGAGCAAAGCGAAGGAAAGTGTTCTGGTTATGCACTGCCTGCCCGCTAACAAAGGTGAGGAGATAACCGAAGAGGTCTTTGAAAAGTTTGCGGACTTTATCTTTACCCAAGCGGAAAACAGGCTGCATACTCAAAAGGTTCTCTTAGAGTTCCTATTTACTCAACGGTAACCGTTTTGGCGAGGTTCCTCGGTTGATCCACGTCCAACCCTAACTTGCTGGCTATGTGGTAGGCAAGGAGCTGCAGGGGGACCACGGTAACGAAGGGTGAGAGATCCTCTTCAACTTCGGGGACAGCTATAAACTCGTCGGATATCTTCTTCAGCCTCTCGTCACCAGTGTAGCCAACGGTCAGAACAATCCCCTTGCGTGTCTTTACCTCCTCTATGTTGGATAAAGTCTTTTCATATACCCTGTCTTTGGGGGCGATAACCACCACAGGCATGTTTTCATCTATCAGGGCTATGGGACCGTGCTTCATCTCTCCCGCAGGGTAGCCCTCCGCATGTATGTAGGAGATCTCCTTGAGCTTTAGAGCACCCTCAAGGGCTATAGGATAGCTCAGATACCTTCCCAAGTAGAGGAAATCCTTTTTCTTCATATACTTCAGAGCGAGGTTCTCTAAGTCTTCGGAAAGCTCAAGGGTCTTTTCTAACTTGGAGGGGATCTTCATAATAGACCTTAGGGCTTCTTCCTCCCTCTCCGAACCCTTTACCGCTAAAAAGAGCAGGGCGGTCAGCTGGGCGGTAAAGGTTTTGGTGGCGGCGACCCCTATCTCGGGTCCCGCATGGGTGTAGAGGGAGTAGTCCGACTCCCTGTCTATGGAGCTTCCTACCACATTCACAAGGGCTAATGTCTTAGCACCCCTTTCCTTGGCGAAGTTCAGGGCAAACTTGGTGTCTATGGTCTCACCCGACTGGGAAATACCTACAACCAGATCCTCATCCGATACGGGAAAGTCCGCATATCTAAATTCGGAGGCGTAAACCACCTCCGTGGGGACGCCTGCATACTTTTCTATCCAAAACTTTCCCACGAGACCCGCATGGTAAGAGGTCCCGCAGGCTATCATCAGGATCCTTCTGAAGTCCTTCAGGGAAAAGGGAAGATCTCCTTCAGAAACAAGCCCCCTGATCGTATCCCCCACCGCCTTGGGCTGTTCGTAGATTTCTTTCAGCATAAAGTGCTTAAAGCCTCCCTTTTCCGCAGAGATGATATCCCAAGGGACGATCATTATCTCTTTGGCTACCGGGTTTCCTTCAAAGTCATATATGTTCACGCCCTCGGGTGTTATATCCGCTATCTCACCGTCGCTCAGGGTTATAACGTTACGGGTGTAGGGGAGTATGGCGGGTATGTCGGAGGCTAAAAAGTTCTCACCCTTCCCTATACCCACCACTAAGGGGCTTCCCTGTTTTACGCCCACTATCCTTTCGGGTTCGTGGACCGTTATCACCGCAAAGGCAAAAGCACCTTCTAACTTCCTAACGGTTTTTAGAACCGCCTCAAGGAGGTCTCCGTTGTAGTTCTTCGCTATGAGGTGGGCTATGACTTCTGTATCCGTGTTGGACCGGAAGCTAACACCCTCTTTTTTGAGTTCCTCCCTGAGGGTAAGATAGTTCTCAATAATGCCGTTGTGAACCACGGCAAACTCACCCTTTTCGTCGGTATGGGGGTGGGCGTTCTCTTCGGAAGGTGCGCCGTGGGTAGCCCAGCGGGTGTGACCTATACCTATTTTGGCTTTGTAAGGTTTCCCCCACAGGCTCTTAACAAGCTCCCTTATCTTGCCCACCTTTTTGTCCACTATGAGCTTTCCCTTTTCTATAAGGGCAACCCCTGCAGAGTCGTAACCTCTGTATTCAAGCCTCTCAAGCCCGCCGAGTATAAGGGGAAGGGCTTCTTCCCTCCCTACGTAGCCTACTATTCCGCACATAACCTTTTCAAAAAGCGGGCGACGGGACTCGAACCCGCGACCTCCTGCTTGGGAAGCAGGCGTTCTACCGCTGAACTACGCCCGCTTAATCTTTAATTTTATCCCGATATATGTAAAGATACCAGTAGGCGGGCATACTTACGGGAAAGAGTAGAACGAAGGAAAACGCCCACATTGCCTTAGACTCTTTGCTTATGTTGGGATTACCGAATAAGTGTATCATGAAGAAGGCTATAAGAAGACCTATGTAGAGATACATTAGGAAGTGGAAGGCTACGAATATTAGCATCCAATCGGGAGCTTCGGGTGAGGTTATACCGACGGTAAAGGTATCCTTCAAAGGGGTGGTAAATAAAGCAATAAGGTAGAGGGCGGGCACTACACTTGCCACACCCAAAAGTATCTTTTGAGGACCCGTCATCCTTTGATCAGAGCCGGCGGCGGGACTTGAACCCGCGACCTAGGCATTACGAGTGCCTCGCTCTGCCAACTGAGCTACGCCGGCTAACTAAGTTTATTTTAGCATCTTGAACCTGTAGATTATCCTCGCACCCAAAAGGAGTATGAGGAAATTAAAGTTGACCCACAGGAGAAAGGCTATAAGGGTGGTTAGCGAACCGTAGAGTAGGTTCCTTGAAAAGATATTTACCACATACCAGCTAAAGGCAAGCTGAAGCAGATAAAAGAGAATTGCTACCGTTAGAGACGCCCCCGTGAATACAAAGTCCTCCTTCTTTTTCGGAGCAAAGCTCCTGTATATCAGGTAGGAAACCACCGCTATGGGGGTAACGTAGAAAACCTCAAGTAAAAGGGAAACTTTAAGGGGGAGCACAAACTTAAGGAAAATGCTCAGGGAGAGGGTAGCAAAGATAACGAGGACGGTCACCAGTAGCAGGGCGGGCATAAATATCCAGTAAAATATTTCCCCCTTGGCACCCATAAGCCCTTCCGTTACAAAAGCAAAGGAGCGCCCGAGCTGTTTTACAAAACCTACCGAGAAAAAGTAGGAAAGTAAAAGGGCTAAGAGGGAGGTTTCTTTTCCCTTTTGGCGAAACTCCAAAAGCTCTCCCACAACCTTAGAAGCGTAATCAGGGGTCACATGCATCAAGAAATCCCTGAGCTTTTCGGGGTCAACTGCAGGAAGCAAACTCAGAAGGTTCAAAAGCACCAGAGAAAGCGGTGCTACGGATAATATGAAGTGGTATGTTAAAGCGCCCGAGTGATACATAAAACCCTTTCTGAGAACGTCTACAAAGGAGAGGACCAAAGCTTTAAGAAACCTAAGGACTTTTTCCTTTCCCAAGCTACCGATCAATCCAATGAATAGTAGATGTATCTACCGCAGTTAGGACACACCTCTATGAGGTTTTCCCTCATTATCTCCGAAAACAGCAGGCTCGGTATTTTGGTTCCACAACCCGAACAGCTACCGTCCTGAATGGGAGCGATAACTTTATAATCAAATCTTTCCTTTGCCTCTTCGTAGAACCTCAGAACATCTTCTGGAACCTCGGCTTTTACCTTCTCCCTCGTATCAAGAAGCTCAGAAAGCCTTTCTTTAGCTATCCTCTCTTCTTCATCTAGATCTAACAGCTCTTCCTCTATATCTTTTATCTCCCTTTCTAAGGAAGGTAAAGTTTCCTCCGCCTTTTGCTTAAGCTCCTTAAGTTTCTCTTCAATATTATCAAGCTCGTAGGCTATCTTTAAAAGACGATCTTCGCATTTTGATTTTTCCCTTAGAAGTGCCTTATACTCTACATCCTTTGTAACCTGCATTATCTTCATTTCTACTCCCTCAAGACGCCGCTCAAGGTCTTCCATTTCCTCTTTCAACCTTTTTTTTGTATCTTCCACCGACTTAAGGTCATTCTCAATCCCCTCCTTTTGTTTATTCAGTTCCTCCTTTTTCTCAAGTAGGTTCCTGCGATCTCTTTCAATAGCCTTGAGCCTTCTTTTTATCCGTTGGATTTCTTGATCAACCTCTTGAAGGCGAAGGAGGGTTTTAGCCTTTTCCTTGTCCATTATGTTTTTATGGGCGCGGGAGGACTCGAACCCCCAACCGGGCGGTTATGAGCCGCCCGCTCTGCCAATTGAGCTACGCGCCCTGTATCCTTAATTAGTTTATACCACCACTCCCAAGCGGTCAAGGTGGGTAGAGGGCTGTATAATTCAAAGATCAAGCATGGACAAACTCTATAGATGGCTCCTTCTAAGGAATGTGAAGGGTGTAGGGGAGAGAACACTCAAGGTGCTATGGGAAAAGTTGGGAAGTTCCGAAAACATACTTACAGCTTCTCTTTCCGACTTGGAGGAAATCGTTGGTAGGACTAAAGCGAGAGCTATCCACACGCTTGTAGGGACAGATCCAAAAAGGGTAGAAGACACCATACGCCTTCTAGAAAGGGAAGGTATACGAGCTCTAACCCTCGAAGATGAATACTATCCTCGTGCTTTCAGAAGAATTCCCGATCCGCCTCCTGTCGTTTTCTACAGGGGAAGGATAAGCTATACTTCCTTGGTCGGTATAGTCGGAGCAAGGAAACCCACCTCCTACAGCCTTGTGTTTACGGAAGAGCTTGCAAAGAAGGCTGTTTCCGCAGGTTATGGTGTTGTGTCAGGCGGGGCGAGGGGCATAGATTCCAAAGCTCACATTGGAGCTATAGAGTCTTCCGGATACACCCTGTGCGTTTTAGGGTTCGGTATCCTTAAAGCACGGGGAGGAATCTTTGAAAGAATCCTATCCTCCGGTGGATGTCTTATCTCCGAATTCCTTCCCGAGGAGGAGGCAGATAAGTTCACATTCCCTAAGAGGAACCGCCTTATCGCAGTCCTTTCGGAGATGGTCATAATACCCGAAGCGGGTGCAAAGAGCGGTGCCCTGATAACCGCCAATTACGCCGTTTCCTACGGGGTGCCCCTTTACGTTCACATAGGGATAGGCAGGTCGCCCAACTGGGAAGGGTGCTACAGACTTGTAAAGGAAGGGAAAGCTCAGCTTTTCAGGGACCCGGAGGAACTCTTTTCTTCAAAGGTCTGCCCCGAAGACGATCTGCTCGGTTTCCTGCAGGTTCCGAGAACCTTGGACGAGATTTTGACATTTGCAGGCAAGAGTGCCACCGAGGTTATGAATAAGCTACTGTCTTTGGAAGTTGAAGGAAAGATAAAAAAGACGGGAGCTTACTATATGAGGGTGTAACACTATGGGATGCTCAATACGGTTCTACCTTTCCCTCCTCTACCTCTTTGAGAGCTTTCAGAGAGGTCTCTGACAGCTCCGCATCCCTTACTTCTGCAAGTCCTCCTTCATAAGGATACGGTGGCACCGCACCTTCAATCTTTAACTCAAAAGGTATTCCCCTATTCCTTACTACCGCTTTCAGGAAGGCGTATATAGCTGAGGACATCGGTATGCCAAGCTCTCTGAGTATCCTTTCCGCTTCCTTTTTAGTTTCTTCATCTGTTGTGTCTGAAAACCCAGAGCTAAGGAGTTTCATAGTTTCAGGAAGAGAACTCAAGGCTTTAAATCAGTGGTTTAACAAGGAGAGAGCGAAGCTGAGGAGTCAGGTGGATTATCTGAGAAACGAGATAAAGAGCGAAGACTACGATGAGGAAGGGCTAAAGCACTTAAAAGAGAAACTCTCAGAGCTTGAAATAAAGCAGAAGGTTTTATCAGCTCACAGGAAGAGGTGGATAGAGACACAGCTACACAGGGTAGCGAGGAAGGTGGTGGATATTCTTTACGAGACAGGACACAAAGTTATCTATGTTGGGAGGAACGCCCTTGAGGGCAAGAACGGGATAAACTTGGGGAGTAAGACCAATCAAGAGTTTGTGTTTATACCTTTCAGGAGACTGATAGAGCTAATCAGGTATAAGGCTAAGGGGCTTGGGATGGAGGTGGTGGAGGTGGATGAGAGTTACACCTCAAAGACCTCTCCTTTTGTGGATGTGAGGGGAGTTCAGAAGAAGAGAGACAAAAGCCTCTGCATGGGAGAGAGGAAGGGAAATCTTTTTAAGGACAAGGTTTTGAAGAAGGTATTTCACGCAGATCTTGTAGGAGCGT
>WFYH01000176.1 GCA_015490215.1 Aquificaceae bacterium | reverse complement strand
CAAGCGTGGCGGTTTTTTCCTTTCTCTTCACCGTCTACCAATACATAAAGCATCCCGAAAACAGGGAGCACTTCATAAGGAAGCTTGAGAACGTTCGCAATGAACCTCCTTTACCTATACCCAAAAAGGGAGAGTGAGAGATGGCAAGGACATTTCTGATCCTTTCCCTCGTAACCACCTACATACTTATGGTGTTCGGCGGTATAGTGACCTCCACCGGGTCCGGTCTCGGATGCCCTGATTGGCCCCTCTGCCACGGACAGCTCCTTCCCTTCCAGCTTAAAGAGGACATCCCAACTCCCCCCGCCCCAATGGTTGTTGAAAAGCACCTCCAACCGTGGATAGAGCAGACCCACCGTATACTGGGAGGACTTGCGGGTTTGTTTATGCTCGGGGCGCTGGTGACGGTCTGGAGGAACTACGCAGGCTTTCCGAGGAAGGCTATGCTTTGGATCTTCATCTTTTTGATATTTGAAGCCCTCTTGGGGATGCGGGTTGTCCTTACGGAGGCGCCCCTTTTGAAGGAGTTTCTCCACTACATATACACGACCTCCCACCTCATATTTTCGGTGCTGATCCTCTCCGGGCTAACTTTTGCTTTCCTGTCCCTGAACACCCCTAAAAAGTCCATCCATCCCTATTCGGAAGCCCTCTACGTTCTGGTCATGTTCCAGATACTTGTGGGTATACTGGTCAGGTATGTAAAGGCGGCGGACTACAACCTCTTTATCTACTTTTTCCATATAACCCTTGCCATGGGGTTGCTTATCTTTTCCCTGTTCTTGGTCTTTAAGGAACCCACAAAGTATACGCTTACCACCTTTGCCTTACTTTCGGCGCAGGTCATAGCCGGAGTGGCAACAGTTCTGTCTAAGCTCTATCTGCCCATACTCTTTTTCCACATAGCCATAGGGTTCCTGCTGGTTATATGGATCTCCTACGTGGTTTCTCCGGAGGTCTTGAAGGATAAAATGGTAAGGAGGGTTTCCGAAAGTTCTCAGGGGGCACAGGCATGGTAGATAAGACCATAGCTTACACCTTTGCCCTTAAGGAATATCTGATCCTTACAAAGCCCGGAATCGTTACCCTCGTCCTGATAACAACCCTTGGCGGACTCTATATAGGTTCAAGGGGGGACTTGAACCCAGAGATAGTCTTCTGGACCCTTTTGGGAACAGGGTTAGCGGCTGCAGGATCTGCAGTTCTCAACATGGTTATAGACAAAGACATAGACGGTCTTATGGAAAGAACCTCCGATAGACCCCTCCCGAGGGGGACGGTGACACCACGCCTTGCCACTCTGTTCGGTCTCTCGCTTATAACCCTGTCCTTTGTAAGCCTCTTTTACTTTGTTGGTCCTTTGCCTGCGGTTCTTGCGATGGTGGCTTCCTTCTCCTATGTGGTTTTATACACCATGCTCCTTAAGAGGAGAACCCCCGTGGCAACGGAGATAGGGGGTATATCGGGTGCCCTTCCGCCCGTCATAGGTTACGCTGCCTCAACGGGAACACTTGACCTTGAAGCCCTGATCCTCTTTCTGATAATGTTTATGTGGCAACCGCCCCACTTTTGGGTCCTTGCCCTCAAATACAGGAACGATTACGCTAAGGCGGGCATACCCACCCTGCCCGTATCACGGGGTGTTTTCGTTACCAAGGTAAAGACCCTCCTCTACACCGTTTCCCTTCTGCCCCTGAGCTTAATCCCTTACTTCATAGGAATGACGGGAGAGATCTATTTCGCTACAGCACTGGTTATGAGCCTCCTTTACACCGTCTACACGGTGAAGTTTCTCTTCTCCAAGAAAGAGGAGAGCATGAAGCTCTTTGCCTTCTCCATAATCTACATAGCTGTCCTCTTCAGCGTAATGGTGGTAGACCTCACTAAATGAAAGGTTGGTTTTACCTCTTTATAGCCTCCATAGGAGCCGGGGGCTTCTTCGCCCTGCTCGTTGCTCTGGCAAGGACACCAAAGTTGGCAGACCTTATACCCCCGCAGTTCTTCTACCATTGGCTCATAGGACATGTTGATCTTGCCCTGATAGTTGGCTTTCTATCCTTCCTTATGTTCCTCTGGAACAGGCACCTGTCTCAAAAGAGCGGTCTCTTAGAAAAACTCCTCTGCTACGGGGGATGGGCTTTTATATTCTTTTCCTCCTTATTCGGATTGGGCAAGGCGGTTCACAACAACTACATTCCCACTATAGTTCACCCCCTCTTTTTCGGAGGGATATTTCTATTCGGGATCGGATACCTCCTAACAGCCCTGAGATTTTTAAAAGAGTCCCTTAAGGGTTTAACCTCCGCAGATCCCGTAAAGGTTGCCCTTTCGGTTTCCGTCCTCCTTTCTGTGCTCTTTCCCCTGACTTTGATTGTTTCCTTCCTGAGGCAGGAACCTTCCGAGGAAATATACCTCTACTACGAGAGACTCTACTGGCTCGGGGGGCACATACATCAGTTTGTGAACGCCTCTCTGCTTGTAGCTTCATGGCTCCTTATAAGTCGCTACGACGGGAGAGATGCACCTTATGTGCTCAGATACGCCTCCCTGTATCTGATACCCTTCCCATTGGTTTATTTTTTTCTCCAAGTTGTCGTTTCGGATCCCATCAGCGCTCAGGTTAAGATGGTTACCACCCTCGGCTATGCGGTCGGGATAGGCATCCCTACGTTGGCTACCGCCTTTTATCTGCTCTTCAAACACTCCTTCAGAGGCTCTTTTCTGTCCAACGCCTTGGGATTGAGCGTTTTGATGTATATACTGGGGGCAGGAATGGGATACCTCATAGCGGGTTCGGATCTCAGAATTCCCGCTCACTACCACGGCGTTATAGCGAGCATCCTGATAGCCCTTATGACCCTGACATATGTCTACCTGAAAGAGATGAAAATGTTGGAGGACATACCCATCTTGGCACGTCTGCAGCCCTACCTCTACGGTGTGGGAATGCTCCTCTTTACATCGGGTCTCTTTTGGGCGGGTGTTTACGGAGCGCCGAGGAAGACTTACGGAACGGGCTATATAGAGTCCCTGAAGGTCTACCTCTTTATGGCTTTGATGGGTTTGGGGTCTGTTCTCTCCGTATTGGGAGGGATTATCTTCGTTGCCCTTATCCTCTATGCGCTCTTTAGATCCCGCTGGAGCTGGGCTTCAAGCTGAACGAAGTCTGTAAGTATGCTGTAGGTGTTCTTTAGGGTGTAAAAGGCATCAAGGATGCTCCTTTCAAAGTTCCTTTCCAAGCTCTTGATCACATAATCAAGATCCCGCATCTTTATGAGGGCTATACCCGCCCACTTTTTCTTTATGAGTCCCACCTTAACATGCAGACCGCCGAGAAACTTCGTTATCTCCTCCCTGCTCAGGGAAATACCTCCGTCCACCATGAGAACATCGTTGCCTCTGAGCTTCCTAAGACCCCTGTAAGCGCCGAATACGGGGTTTTCCTTTATGCTGTTAATTATGCAAAGGTCAGGGAACCTTTCAAAGAGATCCTTAAAGTGGGAAGTCATGGAAACGTAAAGGCTGTCTACTCCGATAAACTTTTGTAAAAGTTCTACGTTTTTTTCTATGCGGGAATAGAGCTGTTCCTTCCCTTCTTCAAGGAGTTTGGGATAGAGGAGCATAAGGGCTTTCATAAGAAAACATTTTACTCTAACAGTGCCTCTACGTAAGGTCTTACCTCAAAGGGTTGAAGATCCTCTATGCCTTCGCCTACACCCACGAGCTTTATGGGGATTTTCAACTCCCTGCATATGGGTATAAGGGAACCTCCCTTTGCACTTCCGTCCAACTTGGT
>WFYH01000175.1 GCA_015490215.1 Aquificaceae bacterium | reverse complement strand
GAGTGAGCAAGGTAATAGCTGATGGTGGGTATGACACACATGAGTTTTTCAGGTATTTGCATAAGGAGGGTATAACTGCTGGGATTCTTGTAAGGAGGGGGGCGAAGGTAAGAGGGAATCCTCTGAGGGATGAGGTGATAAGGGCTATTAGGAGAGGGAAGGGGCGGTGGAAGGAAGAGGTTGAATATGGTTATAGATGGTTTGTGGAGAGTTTCTTTTCTGTGTTTAAGCAATGGTTTGGGGAGTATGTAGTGAGCAGGAGATTTGAGAACATTAGGAAGGAGATAGTATTTAAGGTAGGCATACTTAACATGTTTATGATGGTTAAGTTGGCATGAAAGCGGGTTTAGGTGTATGTGTGAAAGGGTAGGATACTGAGGTCAGCGTGAGTCTAAAGCTATTTTTGGACAAAGCAGGTGGCTACTAATCATAGTTGCATAGTGGTAAATTGACTATCCTAAGTTCACATGTTCGGTAAGGTGTTTCAGATATTTAGGGAAAAAGGAGGTCTCTTGAAGGCATTGGATCTGTGGGAGTGGTATGAATCTTTGGATGCACGGGATCAAAAGAAGGTGAAAAAGTATTTTTCCCTGAAAACGATTAAAAACCTGAACTTTCCCTACAGAGCAAAAGACTTTGACAGCGGACAGATAGAAAGCACACCGTATACGAAAAGAACCTTTTTGGGAACCATAGCCCAAACCGCTCTGCTTGAGGGAGACTACGAAACCGCCCGCTGGCTTTACGAGGAAGCTCTTAAACTCGAAGGAACTCCCTATGAAGCGCACCTTATCCTGAACGACCTTCTTTTGCTTGCTCAAAAGCTAAAGGACTTTGATCTTATGAAAGAATACTGCGAAAGGGATATAGAGCTTTTCCCTCACTACAAAGAAGAGCTTGCTGAAAGGAACGGCGGAGTTCTGCCTCAGATAAACTCCTTTGAGGTTTACGTTTACCTCCTTGAGAGGGAAGGGAAGATAAAAGAAGCTCTTGATCTGGTTGAGTTCATCAGAAGGGAGGGGATAACCTATCCTTATTACGAGGAGGTGAAAGAAAGGCTCCTTAAGAAGCTCAATGCCTGAAGTGGCGCATACCTGTTAAAACCATAGCCATTCCGTGTTCTTTTGCAGCGCTTATAACTTCTTCGTCCCTTATGGAGCCACCCGGATGTATGACTGCAGTAATACCCGCTTCGTGGGCTATATCTATTGAGTCCCTGAAGGGGAAGAAAGCCTCCGAGGCTAAAACCGCACCCTTTAGATCAAAGCCGTATCTCTTTGCCTTTTCTATGGCGCAGCGCAAACTGTCAACCCTTGAAACCTGACCCGAACCTATACCGAGGGTCCTTTTATCCTTTGCTATCACCACCGCATTAGACTTCACATGTTTGCACACCTTCCAAGCAAAAAGGAGATCTTCCATCTCCCTTTCGGTGGGTTCCCTTTCGGTTACAACCTTCAGCTCTTCAGTGAGCGCCGTGTCTTCCTCCTGAAGCAGGTACCCTCCGCTTACCTTTTTTATATCCTTTGAAAAGGAGAGTCCGAGCAAGCGCACAAGGCGCAGGTTTTTTTTCTTAGAGAGAATTTTAAGGGCTTCTTCAGAATACTGGGGGGCGACTATAACCTCAAGGAACATGGAAGCAAGCTCCTTTGCCACCTTCCCGTCCACTTCCTCGTTGAAGGCGACAATCCCCCCGAAGGCAGCTTCCGGATCGGTTTCTTTTGCTTTCAAGAAAGCCTCCAGCGGATCATTACCGACAGCCACACCGCAGGGGTTGTTGTGTTTGACTATTGTGCAGACGCAGTCGTTGGGAAATTCCAGGACCACCCTTGCGGCGGCTTCCGCATCAAGGTAGTTGTTAAAGGACATCTCCTTTCCCTGAAGAACCTGTGCGTTCGCAACCCCGAGATCGTCAAAGGGATCTTTAAAGAGCCAGCCCCTTTGGTGGGGGTTTTCCCCGTAACGAAGCTCTCTGAGAAGAGCCATAGGGACGGAAGCCTTCTTTGGGACTTCTTCTATGTCAAAGGATCTTTGAAAGAAACCCGCTATAAGTCCGTCGTAGTAGGAAGTGTAGCAGAACGCTTTCCAAGCAAGATAGGCTCTGTCCTCAAGGGAAAAGGAACCTTCTTTGAGTTTGTTTGCCACCCAACCGTAGTCTTCTGGGTCTACCACTACTGTAACCCTGAAGAAGTTTTTAGCGGAAGCCCTTATTAAGGCGGGTCCTCCTATGTCTATAAACTCCGCAAGCTCTTCAAGAGGCAGATTATCTTTCATCTTCTCTTCAAAGGGGTAGAGGTTTACAACCACAACGTCTATTGGGTCTATACCCAAGCGTTGGGCATCTTCTTTGTCCTTTTCCCTCATAAGTATCCCGCCGTGCACTATAGGGTGGAGGGTTTTCACTCTTCCGCCGAATATCTCCGGGAAGCCCGTTATTTCGGAAACATCTTTTACCGTGATCCCCCTCTCTTTCAGATACCTTGCGGTCCCTCCCGAGGAGATTATCTCGTAGCCGAGATCTTGCAGAACCCGGGCTAAGTTTTCTATACCCTGCTTGTTGTAGACGGATATAAGCGCCTTCATTCTCTTTTAGTGCATCATCATCATGCCCCTTCTCACGGGGGCTTGGACCTCTATCTTCCCGCTCTTTTTGAATATCAGGGTAAGTTTTACCTTCTCACCCGCTCTTAAAACCTTCTTTAGATCTATCAGCATTATGTGTTTGCCCATAGGTTTGAAGCTGACCTTTCCCTTTGCGGGCACCTTTACATTTTCAAGCTTTCTCATCTTCATCATACCGCCTTCCATTATTGTGGTATGGAGTTCAGCAACCCGCGCCACATCCGTTTCAACCCCGATAAGGTAATCCTCCTCATCCCCCTCGTTGTAGATCTCCATAAAGGCTGCGCTCATGGTGGAGACGGGCGGAACCTCTCTGACCCAAGGGTCCTTTACAACTATCTTTGGGACTCCGAAAGAAAGGGCTACTAGAAACAGGAGCGCTGCGAAAAGTTTCATATATTTAACCTCCTCAAAGGAGCTTTTTAAGATCATCCGCTATAAGTTCAGGCTTTTGGCGCTGGGAGGGGTATATGAGCTTAAGTATTCCTTCTGGGTCTACAAGGTAAACGTATGCGGTGTGGTCAACCAAGTATCCGCCTTCGGAACCTTGATCCACCTTTTGGAAAAAGACCATATAGTCCTTTGCAACCTTTTTAAGCTCTTCCAAGGAACCGGTAAGCCCTATAAAGGTGGGGTAGAAATACTGAGCATACTTTTGCGCCTTTTCGGGAGTGTCTCTATCGGGATCAACGCTTATGAAGATAACTTGAACTTTATTTCTCTCTTCCTCGCCGAGGAGCTTCATTGTCCTTGCCATAACCTCGAGAGCTCGGGGACAAACGTCCGGGCAGTGGGTGTATCCGAAGAACATCAAAACCACCTTGCCCCTGAAGTCCGAAAGGCATACCTTTTTCTCCTTCCCTTCTGACCAGCCGGTTAAACAGAACTCCTTGGCGGGTTTGTCGTAAACTATCCCGTTGAATTTACCTTCTTTTTTTGCCTCCTCCCTGCTTTCACAGGAAAATAGCAAGATCAAGGGGATAGCTAACACTAACCAGAGCAATCTCATAGGGGTAAAGTATAATCCTTTTCTTCCATCAGATCAACGCCGCACTCCAAGTTCTCAAACCAGCTGAGAAGCTTTTCTACCATCTCCTTACCCTGAAATACCGCCCCATGCTGTGGGGCTATGGTTTCAATGTCAAGGTTTCTCACCATGTTTACCCAGAACCTCAGGATCTTATTGCTCGCCATATACCTTTTGTGGAAAGCTTCCATGTATTTTACGTGGTCCTCAAAGTTCTCCACGAAGAAGTAATCCTGTCCGAGGG
>WFYH01000174.1 GCA_015490215.1 Aquificaceae bacterium | reverse complement strand
CGGGAGAGAGCGGGACCGGAAAAAGCCTGATAGCGAGAGCTATCCACTTTATGAGCAAAAGAAAGGACAAACCCTTTGTAACCATAAACTGCGCCGCCATACCCGAAACCCTGCTTGAGGCGGAGCTGTTCGGATACGAGAGGGGAGCCTTTACGGGGGCTTACACCTCCAAAAGGGGAAAGTTTGAACTTGCAAACGGTGGGACCATCTTCTTGGACGAGATAGGGGACATGCCCCTCTCCCTTCAGGCTAAGCTTCTGCGTGTTCTGCAGGACAAAGAGATAGAAAGGCTCGGAAGCGAAAAGATACTAAAGGTGGACGTCCGCATAATCGCTGCAACCAACAGGGACCTGCGCTTTCTGGTAAAGGAAGGCAAATTCAGGGAGGATCTCTACTACAGGTTGAACGTGGTTCCAATACACGTTCCGCCCCTACGGGAGAGGAAAGAGGACATTCCCCTTCTCGTGGAGCACTTTCTGAGCCACTTTAACTCCAAATACGGAAAGAGGGTTCGCATATCCCCCGAAGCTATGAAGGTTCTTATAGATTACGAATGGCTTGGAAACGTAAGGGAGCTAGAAAACACCATAGAAAGATTGGTGGTAATGAACGAAGGGACGGTGGGGGTTTCAGATCTACCTCCTCACATAGTTGCGGGTAGCACCAAGACCAAAAGGGACGAACCCCTTGACCTTCCCAAGCATATAGAAGCTACCGAAAGGGAAAAGATTATAGAGGCTCTTGAAAAAACCGGATACGTAAAGTCAAGGGCGGCGAAGCTCCTCGGATACACCCTTCGGCAGTTGGACTACCGCATAAAGAAATACGGCATACCTGTCAAGAGGTTCTGAATGCACTTGGGAAGACTCCTGCCCGCAAGGTTCATCCAAAGGGATAACAGGTTTGTCTGCACGGTGGAGATAGATGGTAAAAAGGAAAAGGCTCTTCTGAGAAACACCGGACGCCTCACCGAACTCCTTGTTCCCGAGAGGAGGGTCTATCTTAGAGAAAAGAATTCGGGTAAATACAGGTTTGAGCTTCTCTTGGTGGAGACGGAAAATAGCCTCGTTTGCGTGAACTCCCACCTGCCCCCTTTGCTTTTGGAGGAGTTCCTGAAAAGGGAAGGTTACCCTTGGAAGGCGGAGAGCATAAAGAAAGAGGTAAAGGTGGGTAGTTCACGGATAGACCTTCTTATAAACGGAAGCGTTCTCGTTGAGACCAAGTCCGTCAACTTGGTGAAGGATTACACCGCCCTTTTTCCGGACGCTCCCACATCAAGGGGAAGGAAGCACGTGAGGGAGCTTATGAACTTAAACCATAGCCTTAAGCCCGCTTTGGTCTTTGTGATCCAGAGGGAGGATGCCGCCCACTTCAGCCCCAACTGCGACACAGATCCAGAATTTTCCCTCCTTGTGGAGGAGTTTGCAAAGAGGGGTTTTCCCGTTTACGCCTTCAGGTGCAGGGTTGAACCTGAAAGAATATATATAGAGGAAGAGGTTCCCGTTAAATTTAGGGAGGTGAAGCCATGAAGGTAAAGCTCACAGGCAGCGATGCTCTTATAGTCGTAGATATGCAAAAGGATTTCATGCCCGGCGGTGCTCTACCGGTGCCCGAGGGAGACTCTATAATCCCCACGGTGAACAGATACATAGAGGCTTTTGAAAAGAGGGGGCTTCCCGTATTCTTTACGAGGGACTGGCACCCGGAAAACCACATATCATTCAAAGGCTACGGAGGAGTATGGCCTCCCCACTGCGTCCAGAACACCGAGGGGGCGCAGTTCCACGATGACCTGAGGATACCTTTAGACAACAAGTTTGTAATATCCAAGGGCACCTCTCCCGATTTTGATGCCTACTCGGGCTTTCAGGGAACAGCCCTTGAGTCCCTGCTGAGGGAAAGGGGGATTAAAAGGATCTTCGTTTGCGGGGTTGCTACCGACTACTGTGTAAAGAATACCGTCTTGGGAGGACTTAACCTAGGATTTCATACCTTCGTGCTCCTTGACGGTATAAAGGGTGTGGACGTAAAGCCCGGCGACAGCCAAAGGGCGATAGAGGAGATGCTCTCTAAGGGTGCGGTAGCTTTGACGGTGGGAGACATCACCTCCTGATGAACCTCGG
>WFYH01000173.1 GCA_015490215.1 Aquificaceae bacterium | reverse complement strand
TTTCACAACTTCTGCTTTGTGTCTATAAAAAAGAGGTATCCGGGGCATGCCTTTAAGGTGGCTTACGCCCTGCTCGGGCTGGGTTTAATGTCTTTGGAAAAGCACATAGTGGTCTTTGATGAGTGGGTAAACGTTCAGGATATAGGGGAAGTTCTGTGGGCTTGGGGCAACAACGTAGACCCCGCCAGAGACGTCCTTATACTGAAGGGACCCATAGATGTCCTTGACCATGCCACCAACGAGGTGGGTTTCGGCGGTAAGATGGTGGTGGACGCCACCACCAAGTGGAAGGAGGAAGGCTACACCCGGGATTGGCCCGAGGTCATAAGGATGGACGAGAAGGTAAAGAAAAAGATAGATGAGATCTGGGACAGGTTGGGAATAGAATGAGGGAAGACTGCCCCAAGTGTGGGCATCCCTTGGAGATAATTGAATGTTGCGGTGGAGGGATATGGCGCTGTGACAAATGCGGTGAGTATTACTACTACGGAGAGCTTATAGATCCATCTCAGTGCCCGGAGACCTCAGAAGAAGATCCCTCACAACCCGATGCAGATCCTCCCCGAGAACCACCGTCCTAAAAACCGCATCGGTGATAGGTGCATAAATGTCCAATTTGTCCGTAAGCTCTTTGAGTGCCTCTACGGTTTTTGCACCTTCCACCACCTGACCTATCTTCTTGAAAGCCTCCTCGGGTGAAAGCCCTCTGCCGAGCATAAGACCGAAGGTCCTGTTTCTGGAAAGGTCTGATGTGGCGGTCAGGATCAGGTCCCCTGCTCCCGAAAGCCCGAAGAAGGTCTCCCTCTTTGCTCCGAGTCTTACCCCTATGCGTGCCATCTCCACAAGGCCCCGTGTTATGAGGGCGGACCTTGCGTTGTAGCCAAAGCCCAAACCGTCTGATATACCGCAGGCTATGGCGATCACGTTCTTGAGAGCACCGCCCAGCTCCACACCGATCAGATCCGGGTTCAGGTATACCCTGAAGTTGGTATTGCTGAAGAGCTTCTGCACCTCTTCGGCACTTTCTTTACCTTCTTTGTAACCCAAAGCCACTGCGGTGGGAAGGCTGTGGGCTACCTCCTTGGCAAAGGAAGGTCCCGAAAGGGCAAAGACCTCCACGTCGGGGTTCGTTTCCTCTATTATCTGGGTAACCCTCCTCATGGTGCCCACCTCAAGACCCTTGGAGGCGTTTACCACCTTTACCTTCCCCAAACTCAGGGAAGAGAAGACCTCTCTTACCACTTGGGTGGGCAGGGCACACACGAGCAGGGGAAAGCCCTCCATATCCTTCAAACGGGAGGTAGCCCTTACCCCTTCCGGTAGCGTGCCCGTGCCGAAGTAAGGGTCTTTTCCTGAGTTTACAGCCTCTATCACCTTCTCGTTTACGTCGTATACCAAAACCCTTACACCCTTTCGGGCAAGGTGCATAGCCAAGGCGGTTCCCCACCTTCCGCCTCCGAGGATACCCACTTCCATCTTCTACCTCTTCCTGTCTTCTATGACCTTCTCGTAAGCCCACAGGTGGAGTATCTTTTCAATCTCCTCCTCGCTGAGGGTGGGTTTGCTGTAAAGCCCCTTCTCCCACCGCTGTTTTTGGGCTTCGTAGAGGATAACCCCCGTCGCCACCGAGACGTTCAAGCTCTGAACCATACCCATCATAGGGATCTTTATCCTAACGTCCGCAAACTTAAGGCACTCCTCGGAGACCCCCTTAAGCTCGTTTCCCACCACCACGAGGGTTGGCTTGGTGTAGTCCACTTCTCTGTAGTTTACGCTTTCCTCTCCGAGCCAAGTTGCCACTATCTGAAAGCCCTCTTCTTTAAATCTCCCCAAAAGTTCTTCCTTAGAATATACCCTCTCTATAAAAAGCCACCTGTGGGCACCTATGGTTATACCCTCGTTTATCTTGGGGTCTTTCTTACCCTCGTAGTAGTAGTAAACCCTCAAGACACCCACCGCATCGCAGGTTCTCAGTATTGCGGAGAAGTTATGTTCGTTCTTTACATCGTCCACAAAGACCACAAGATCCTTTTGGCGCCTTTCCAAAACCTCCCTGAAGCGTCTCAGACGCCTTTCAAGGACAAGGGTCCTCATGTCTTCCAGAGTTCTATCAGCCTTTGGGCTTCCTCCTCGGGCATAGGCTTTCCGAAGTAGTAGCCCTGTCCGAGGTCACAGCCGAGTTCTCTTATCACATTAAGCTGTTCTTCCGTTTCTATGCCCTCCGCAAGGGTGAGGAGTCCCAAGGTTTTAGAGAGGGTCACCACCGAGTTGACTATCGCCCTGTCCACATCGCTTTCAAGCACGTTCTGAGTGAAGACCATATCAAGCTTTATTATGTCCAAAGGAAGACGTCTCAGGTAGGAAAGGGAAGAGTAACCCGTTCCGAAGTCGTCAACCGCAATCCTAAATCCCATACCTCTAAGCCTTTTTAGAACCCTTATGGACTCTTCAGGATCCCTCATCAAGGAAGTCTCAGTTATTTCCAAAACTATACTGCGGGTGGGAGCCCGAGTCCGTTCAACCACATCTATCATCTTGTCAAGGAAGGCTCTGTCAAGGAACTGGGCGGGGGAGACGTTCACGCTCAGGAGGAACCTACCGCTGTCCTCTTCAACCCACTCTTTGGCTTGTCTGAAAGCGGTTTCTATAACCCACCAGCCCACCTCCCTTATCATTCCTGTCTCTTCAAGGACAGGTATAAACTCGGCGGGTGAAACGAGGTTGCCCTTTTCGTCCTTCCACCTCAGCAATGCCTCAAAACCTACGAGGCTTGCATCCTCAAGGGAGTATATGGGTTGATAGTAAAGGAGGAACTCGTTCCTTTTGAGGGCTTTGTGGAGCTTGTTCTTAAGTTCAAGTATGCGGGCGACCTTCTTGTCAAGGTCTTTGTCAAAGAAGGCAAAACTCTTCTTGCCCTGCTCCTTTGCCTTATACATAGCCATGTCTGCATTCTTTATCAGGGTGGTGGGGTCCTGTCCGTTGTCGGGGTATAGCGCCACCCCTATGGAGGCTCCCAAGAATATATCTTGACCGTTCACCTCAAAGGGGGTGTTAAAGAGTTCAAGTATCCTTTCACAGAGGGGGATTACCTGCTCCGGGCTTTCTATGTTCTGAACCACAGCCACGAACTCGTCCCCTCCGAAGCGTGCAACCGTGTCCACCTCACGAAAGACCGAAGACAGCCTCCTTGCCACCTGAACGAGGACCGCATCCCCTATTTCGTGACCCATGGTATCGTTTACCGTCTTAAAGTAGTCAAGGTCTATGAAAAGAACCGCCACCTTCTTTCCCGTCCTTTTGGCGTTAGCTATGGCGACCATTAATCTATCTTTGAGCAGTGCCCTGTTGGGAAGTCTGGTAAGGGGATCGTAGTAAGCGAGCTGGCGGAGTTCCTCAAGGTAGTTAATCACCTTGCGGGCTAAGGTCTCAAAGGCTTCCGAGAGCAGGTTAAGTTCCTGCAGTTCGTATCTTTTGGTTTCAATTTTCTGCTTCTTTTCTATATCCTCGGAAAGGGCTATCACCTCCCGAGAAAGCTTCTCTATGGGAACGGATACGTATCTGATTATCAGATTGGAAATGCCTAGCCCCAAGGTTGCAAGCCCGAATATAAAGGAAAAGTCTATAAGTAGTCCTTTGAAAAGTAGCTCAAGGTAGGTTGCAACCCTTATTTCCGTTACGAGATCCCAGCCGGCGTCATCCCTAAGCCTTTCCCTCCTCATAAAGAAAGCCCTTTCAAACTCTTGAAAATCAAAAAGGGAGAACCTCACCTCCTCCCGTTTTATCAGGGTGAGCTCTATATCTTTCAAATTCTTTATTTCCTTCTCTTCAAAGGGTTCAAAGGGCTTCCTGTTGGGTAGGGTAGAAACTATAACCCTACCTTTCCTATCCACAAGAGTGAGAAACACCCCTTCCCTCTTGGAAAAGTCCCTTA